>JAYKIK010000136.1:0-19569 GCA_035284725.1 Synechococcus sp. | reverse complement strand
ATTTGACGAGGAGATGGACAGTGCCCATTCCCCATTGGAAAAGAGCCTTGGGTTATTTTGCCATCGATAATCCTGAGTACTTTCTCCACTAACTTTTCTTGCTTACACAAAATTCTTGACAATCCCGGTAGTCATACATATTCTCTATCCAGATAGGGAGTTCTTATCATGCAGATTGACCCCTGTTGAATGGAACTCGAGCAATTTGCCAGCAGCGTCCATAAATACCCAAATATTAGAGAGCGGCCAAATTCATCTAGAACCAGAGAATCATGGTACAGTTTTGCCAAACCAGTGCAAGAACTGGATGTTGCCAAACACCCTACAGCGGTTACGTTATACAGGTGGTAAAAAAAACTGGTGTTGCTTAGCTTGTGAGGGGTTTGGGGAGCTATAAGCCCCGCGCTGTACCCGAAGAGTCAGCGTCGGGATACATGGACTCCCCAAGGCTATCGATGGGGTTCAATGCCCCGGAGATAGCCAGTTTACGAACGGACTGCCTCAAAACATCACTCTGTTGTCTCTCGGTCAACTCACAGAATTTCTGTAAGTGATCAAACTCAGCGTCAGATAGTCGAAAATTAACTTGTCTCATATAGCATGGTGCTAGATGTTTGCTATAATACTAACATGAGACTTGCCTACCAATTCCGCCTACTGCCAACCTCTGATCAACGCACTGAAATGTCGCGTTGGCTTGATATGTTGCGCCTGCAATACAACTGGATGTTGGCAGAGCGGTTTCAATGGTGGGAAGAAAATCGTTCGTCTGTCAATGCCTGCCCGTTGGTCTGTTATCTGCCAGACCTGAAAAAACAACCCGGCTACTACAGCCAGAAACGCTCCCTAGTGCCACTCAAGCAAGATAGACCCTGGTACAAAGACATTCACTCTCAAGTTCTTCAGGACATGGTGAAGCGGGTCAAATTGGCGTTTGACCGTTACCTCACTGGTGATGGCAATGGCAATCGAAGCGGCAAACCCCGGTTCAAAGGGAAGAACCGCTACCGCTCATTCACCTACCCTCAAGCCTCAATCGACTGGATTGATGGCAACAAAATCGAGCTACCCAAGCTTGGATCAGTGAAGGTGATCTGGCATCGTCCATTACCTGAAGGCTTCAGCGTCAAAACTGCCATCATTACTCAGAAAGCAGATGGCTGGTATATCACGCTGACACTAGAAGATGTGTCTGTCCCAGAACTCACTTCAGAAGTTGAGCCAACAGCAAATAACTCTATCGGCGTTGATTTGGGACTTGAAAAGTTTTTGGCTGACTCAGAAGGGGAATTTGAGCCAATCCCTCAACACTTCAGAAAGTCAGAAGAAAAGCTCGCACGGTTGCAGCAAAAAGTATCGGCTGCCAAAAAAGGGAGTCGTGCCCGAAAGCTGCTAGTTCGCAAGGTTGCTAAGTTGCATCAGAAGATTGCACGGCAGCGAAAACAGTTTCACTGTGAGACAGCGCAAAAGGTTCTCAAGAAAGCCGATGTGGTGTTCGTTGAGGATCTAAGCGTAAAGAATATGTCCAGACGAGCCAAGCCCAAACAGGACGAAGCGGGAAAGTTTCTTCCCAACGGTCAATCAGCCAAGTCTGGATTAAACAAGAGCATTGCCGATGCAGGTTGGGGTCAATTCATTGACATTCTCACTTTCAAAGCTGAAAAAGCTGGTCAGAGAGTAGTCAAGGTTAACCCCAAAGGAACCTCACAGCATTGCTCAAATTGCCTGAATCGCGTCCCGAAAGAGTTGTCTGACCGATGGCATTCTTGCCCGCATTGCGGAACAGAACTTGACCGGGATACGAACGCAGCAATTCTCATCAAAAAAGTAGGGTTGGACATCGCCTTACTCAAAAACGCTCAACCAGCTTCGGCTCGGAAGAGAAGCCCGCGCTGTATTGCCTAAGCGGTCAGCGTCGGGAGTATGTCACTTAGAGAATAAAGCTAGAAGTGCAAGATCCTGTCATTTAAAAGTTATGGCGGTTGTGAATTTTTGGGTCATCCCTCATATCCGCAACGCCAAAAATCTTTACGCAGCAAGCTCCATGCCCCATTTTTTGTATGCCCACAGTTAATTCACAATCCTTTGTAATTGAGTTTAAAGACTATGAAAAAGATAATCTCCCTAAAATGCTTATTTGTCGGTGTGGGCCTATTTTTACCCCTTCTGGGTGTTGGTCCTGCTATTGCCAATGAGAATTCTGGTAAAGACATCAAAGTCTCTGTGGAAAACGCTAGCATTAGGCGGAGTTCGCGGAACTCTGACCACCGATTTTTCACTCAAGCCTTGGTTGTGCGCAATGAAGCTACGGGGCAAATCTTACGACATACTGAAACAGAAAAGCTGGCAAAGTGTGAGGATAGGCTAATGACTGTCTTGGCTGTAACGGTCATTACTAGGCAGGGAAGTAAGCTGCCAGAACCAATTCGGATCACGAGCACCAGTGACAGAAGGTTGCCAGTGGATGAAGAGGTCATAGCAGGGTCCGCCAATGAGAGAATCTTGAATCATGTTTGCTCGCAGTAAACCCTGATTCAAGGCTTAAGTGAAGCGGCGATAATAGAAAGCAAAGCTATCCTTGGGGCTAAAAAGGCGATCGCCTCCACCAGGGCTAATTTACCTAAGTATTTTTACAAATAGGACAAATCCCCCTTAAGACGCGACAGGGGGACTTTTTTTGCTGAATTTAGGGTGTGGGAGATCAGATGGTGATCGCCATTTCCTTTGCTTCCTTGGCCGCCATACTGAGGAGGAGATCGAGAATGCGATTAGCATAGCCCCACTCATTGTCATACCAGGCCACCACCTTAAAGAAATGCTCATTTAAAGCCATCCCGGCCCCCGCATCGAAAATACTGGAGTGGGGGTCACTGGTGAAGTCCGTAGAAACCACATCGTCCTCGGTGTAACCTAAAATCCCCTGTAAGTCCCCCTGGGACGCGGCCCGCATTGTTGCACAAATTTCCGCGTAAGATGTTGGTCTTTCCGTGCGGAAGGTCAGATCCACTACCGAAACATCCGGTGTCGGCACTCGCATCGCCATGCCCGTTAGGCGTCCAGCCAACTCCGGTAAAACGAGGGTCACCGCCTTCGCCGCCCCTGTGGAAGCCGGAATAATATTTTGCCCAGCCCCACGGCCACCACGGTTATCTTTTTTATTGGCCCCATCAACGGTGGGTTGGGTCGCCGTCATCGCGTGGATGGTCGTCATCAGTCCTTCCGCTAGGCCGAAATTGTCGTGGATCACCTTGGCAATGGGAGCAAGACAATTAGTCGTACAACTGGCATTGGAAACAATCCGGTCATAGGCAGGAGCATAGTGCTGGTGATTGACGCCCACAACAAAGGTGGGGATCCGTTGGGGTTCACTGGTGGGCGCGGAGATAATCACCCGTTTCGCCCCGGCTTCGAGGTGTTTGGCCGTACCGACAAAATCCCGGAAACAGCCCGTCGATTCAATGACATAGTCGACCTTCAGTTCTTCCCAAGGTAAGAGGCTGGGGTCTTTGACCATGGTGCAGCGGATAAATTGGCCATTGACATAAATGCCTTCGGAGCTGGCCTCGATGGTGCCAGGAAAGCGGCCGTGGGTGGAGTCATACTTGAGGAGGTAGGCGATTTTTTCGGGGGGAATTAAATCATTGATGCAAACA
Organism: Synechococcus sp.; assembly: GCA_035284725.1. Lineage (GTDB taxonomy): Bacteria > Cyanobacteriota > Cyanobacteriia > Cyanobacteriales > MRBY01 > MRBY01. The sequence goes on along the minus strand of JAYKIK010000136.1, from coordinate 15,916 downwards.
AAGTTAAGGGCTGGATGGTGGAGGGCGGCGCGGAAAAAAAGACGACCAATGCGGCCAAAACCGTTGATTGCAAGATTGAGAGAAGCCATAGTTTTAGTCCGTTACTCCAAACTGGATGAGACTGGGTGAGTCGATATACGGCTTTCATTCTAGGCAGTGAGTTTAGGGAGACTGGAACTAGCCAAAGAAGTATAAAGTTACGAAAAATTGGCTTTCTTTACGAAGGGTATGGCCCGATAAACTTTGGTAACAATTGGGGGCTAATATCGGAGGCGATCGCCTTTTTTACTGCGATATGTTGCGGGGATCAAGGGCTAGCAACCATAGATCGCCGAGGATAAATTTAGGGGCGTTTTCAGTCCATGACATTCCCCCATCACGAAATGTAACAGCTCTGTCCCATCCACAAAACCGGGAAATATCGTTTAAAATTCTGTGAAGCTTCCCTAGGCGATCGCCCCGGAGGTTGAAAAGAAAGGGTTACACTAGAGGACAATCTTCCTGCACTGGTGGCCTTTTTTGGAAAATTAGTCGCCAATTTTTGAAAAAATCTTCTTCTTTTGAGATTGTCGCGTAAAAATTTTTTTGTCTCCACCGACGCCAACATGCCAGCCCCTTTGCCCATCCCCATTGAACCCTTTAACTGGTCTAATCTCCACCTAGAGAAAACCTTCCAGCTCATTGATCGTTATCTACCCCTCAATATTTGCCGCAAGCACGAAATTTTACCCCTCACCCTCCAGGGACGTTGCCTGACCCTTGGCCTTGTGGATCCCCAGCGGCCCAGTGTAGGAATCATTGTCCAAAAGCTGCTCAGTCGGGGCGATCTACAACTCAAAGGCCAACAGCTAGACCTTAAAACCTATCAACTGATCCTGTCTTCCTATCTCAACTATCACCAAAGTCATCAAAAATCTGTCCGCCAAGCTGTTCCCTCCGCTCCCCCCAAGGCGCAGGAAACTCCCCTTTCGGAACGGGCTACCCTGGTGATAGAAAACGGGATTCCCCCGATGATGATTCCCCCGCCCGCCAACCGGGAAGACACGGAGCAAGATACCATTGCATTTTCTGGGGAAACCACTGCTATCCAAGTGCCAGAAAACACTGATTTGTCGGAATTTTTTCGCCATGTCCCCGCCGTTGTCATCCCTAAGGGCCCCGTACAATTGCGATCGCCCCAAGCACTCCCCCCAACCGACCACGGGGAAGACGAATTGCAGATCTTTCCCCAATATCTCGACACCCCATTAGAAAACCTCACCCACCTGCCAGCCCCCCAGCTATATCAGGAACTCCTCGGCCGGATCCTCACGGAGGGTATTGGTCGCCTTTACTTTGAAAACCACGCCCAGGCCGGACGGATTTTGCTCAGCGAGAGTGGCTTGATGAAAGGGATGTTAACGAATATTCCCCCGGCAGTATTCCATGGGGTTTTGGACGAATTTAAACGCCTTGCCCATTTACCACCGGGTGCCGTTGACCATCCGAAAAAAGTCGAAATCGAACAATATTACCAGGGAGAACGAATTCTACTGCGGCTACGGGTGATGCCGGGTCAGTATGGGGAGGAAGGCACCCTCCAGGTGCTACGGGGTCAGGCTCTGGTTTTCTACCAACAGCAACAGATGGATGACCTCGGTCAGGAGGCCATTGAAGCAGCCCAACGTCTGGAACGGAAACTCCGCCACATTTATCTACGCAGTCAAATCAACCCATCGCCCCTTAATGCGTTGGATGAGCTCTATGGGTTTTGCGATCGCCTCCGAGAACAGTTGGATAACATTCGCCGCCGACAGTAGGGGAGCAAGTTAGCGGGTCGGGGTACGGTACCACTGCCGAAGAATGACTGGATCAATGCCGAAATGGTAGCCGAGGATCACCTTCTGGTTAATCCAAGTGGTGCGCCACAAACCCAGTTTTTGCCAACGTCGGGGAGAAGTCAGGGCCGGTTTTGTGGTTAGGCGAATTTTGCCCCGCTTTTTTAGCCGCTGCACCAGGTCATAGTCTTCCATGATCGAAATTTCGGCATAGCCCCCAAGCTGTTCAAAGTCCCGCCGCCGCAGGAAAATCCCCTGGTCACCATAGGGAAAAGAAAAGATCTGCGATCGCCATTGCACTAATTTTTCTAGGATCCGAAAATGCCACTGGGAATCCGCAATGGCAAGGGGAAAAGCACCCGCCACCACCCGGGAATCCGCCAAGGTTTCCGTGACTAACTGGGGAAAATCCGCCGGTAACTGGGTATCACTGTGGAGAAAAAGTAAAATTTCCCCCTGGGCGATCGCCACCCCCTGGTTCATCTGACGGCCCCTACCACCGCCCGCTTTCTGCAACATGACTGGATATTGACGTACCACATCACAGGTTCCATCGGTACTGCCCCCGTCCACAACGATAATCTCTAGATCTTGGGGTTGTTTCAGAAGATGTTCTAAGCAAACAGCAATCCCTGCCACCTCATTGAGTACCGGGATAATCACGGAAATCATCGTTAACGCTGGATATGACCAAGAGTGGGTCGCACCCGGAGCCGCACCAACACAGCGGTGATGTTGTCATGGCCGTTCCGTTCGTTCGCAAGGTCAATGAGGTTCCGGGCCCCTTCTTCTAAGCTAGTCCGGGAACTGAGCAGGGGTAAAAGGGATTCCTCCCAAGTTTCCTCAATCAAATCATTGTCCGACAGCCCATCGGAACAGAGTAAAAACAGACAATCTTCGTTGACATGGATAAAGTTAATGTCTGGCTCCACGAAACTACTTTCCCGGGGGCCGATCGCTTGGGTTAGTTGATAGGCGTCGGGACGGCCATAGGCAAGCTCTGGAGTTAAACCCCGGTGGATCTCCCGCTGGCCCACCTCATGGTCGACGGTCAGTTGTTCGAGTTTCCACTTGCGACTAATACGATAGATCCGACTGTCCCCCGCATGGGCGATCGCCACCTGATTATCCTGCACCAATAGCAATACCAAAGTTGTTCCCATACGCCCACTGCCAGAGCGAGAATTTTTGAGGTTGATGCTATAGATCATGTCGTTGGTCGCTAAGATTCCCTGGCGAATCAAAGCTTCATCTGGCAACGTTTCACCCCAATGTTCCTGGAAAAAATTCTGGATCGTCTCCACCGATAGAGCACTGGCCACCTCCCCCGCCGCATGGCCCCCCATCCCATCACACACCACGTAGAAGCCCCGACCGCGGACTTGCTTTCCCAGAAGGTTTTCCTGTTTTTCGACCCTCGTCCACAGGCCGAAATAGTCTTCATTGTGATCCCGCTCTTGGCCAATGTCCGTTAAACCTGCATCCTCCAGACTTACTAAATTCATCGGCAGAACCACCGTGGAAGCTTCCTCCTCCTCCGGTAACTCCAACTTCTCAAAATCCCCCGAGGCGATCGTTCCTCCTGAGGTCTCGATCTCGATGTTGCCCGTTGGCCCAGTGACCTCCGCTTCCACCGCTGATAATTCTTCCGCTTCGTCGAGTAAATCCTCTGCTTCTAAATCGGCCCCTGACAGAATGTCATCCAGGGTTGTCATATTCTCTGGTTGGAGTGTGACGGCTTCGCTTTCTTCCTCTCCCCCAAGAAGATCTAGACCTGCGGGGGTGAGCTCCCGGAGGGCTTTTTTAAGGCGAGACACAGTTTCTAGACTTTCCGTTTGGGCCGTTTCTGTCAGGTCATAGAGGGGTTGCCATTCCGGTTCCGACTCTAATTGGAATAGGGATTGCCAGAACTGAGGGAGGGCCTGGAGAGGGGGAGGGTTATCCGGCTCATCACAGAGGAGTTGTCGCACCACCAGACTCTCATCTTCGTCGAGGTATAGATTACTGGGCTCTAGAAGGGTACGGCAGCATTGGAGAGGTACCAGTTCCCGCCAGAGCATTGTCATTTGAAAACACCATTGCAATAACTGCTCATACAACGGGGTTGCTTCTTGGCAGTAGGTGGCTAGGGGCGTTAAAGATTGGGGGAAGGATTCAAATAAGAGGATTTGCTGCTCTGCGTGGATCCAGGCGTCGTGGAGTTTCGGAAAGGTAGTAAAGCTATCCTGCAGGCTGAGGTAATGGCGGGCGATCGCCGGAATGCCCATTTCGACCCAAAGGTTCGGGTCTGACAATCGATCTTTATCCGTGGCTTCGAGGCGGTGGAGTGTTTCGGTTTCCCGTTGTAAAACCTCTTCTAGATAGGTGGAAGCATCCGGGGCTGTATCCATCACTTTTAACCACGGGAAGGTTGCAAAACGCGCTTCAGGGGCATCGGCCAGGCGATAGCGGCCTTGGTCATCCAGGGTTTCTAGGGTTTGAAATGTTTCGGGATCTCCCGCTAAAACGAGGGCCTGACGGGGCAAATTTAACCAGCCATGGCACGTATCACATTGATCCTGCTGGAGCCGTACGGGGGCTTCGCAGTGGGGACAGGGCACCGTGAGGGGCACACCGCAATATTGACAGAAGCGATTTTCTGGCGGATTTTCTTGGGTGCACTGGGGACAAATGGCCATAATCGCAGGATCCTTATCTGAAACGCAGGGGGCAACGACCCGATTAGCTTAACCTAAGCTCTGGGGATGTCACTGTGATTTTAATGATTTTAAAGAACTTGCAATGTTTGGCTCAGTCTGCGGTCATAGGAGTTGTGGGATTGATAGAAATTTTTCCTGGGGGCTAGGCAATTTTTGCATGATGTTTCGGCACAAAAATAGGGGAGTTATTTTTGCCCCATGGCCCTGGTCACTCCCCCATCCAAAATCACGGCCTGAAGACCAGATTAACTGGATTTTTTGGGGGCAAGGATCATCATCATATTGCGGCCTTCTCGCTTGGGGCGTTGTTGGATTTCGCCGACTTCTTCGAGGTCTTTGGCCATGCGGTCGAGGAGTTTTTGGGCAAGGTTAGAGTGCTGGATTTCCCGACCCCGGAAGGTGATCGTGGCTTTGACTTTGTCGCCTGCTTTGAGGAAACGCTGGGCGTTATTCACCCGGACTTGGTAGTCGTGCTCCTCAATTTTGTAACGCATTTTGACCTCTTTGAGATCCGCATTGTGCTGCTTTTTCTTGGCTTCCCGGGCGCGTTTTTCCTGTTCGAATTTGTACTTCCCATAGTCCATGATCCGACACACGGGGGGCTTCGCGGTTTCACTGACGAGGACGAGATCGAGGTCTTCTTCTTCGGCGATCGTCAAGGCCTCTGCGGGGGTCATGATGCCGAGTTGTTCCCCGTCACCGCTGATGACTCTGATGTTTGGAAAACGAATTCTTTCGTTAATTTTCGGGAGGTCACGGTTTACGCGTCTTTTATCTTTCACAGGCTATGCGTTGAATGTTGTTACGATTCGGTTAGGTAGGGTTTACTGAAATCAATGAAAATTGAGAACTATGCCCATTTTACTCATTGGCGGCCTTTTCGTTACGCCATGGGGGGATTTTCAAGACAAAATTTGATGGTTGTAAAGGGGGAGAAAAGATTTCATCATGGCGATCGCCCAGCAGGAGATTCAGGCACAGACCGTCGATACTAGTCAACCTTGGCAAAGGCGCATCGGGCACCGACGGAGTTGGCTCTGGCGGGGTTGGCAGATCCGTTATAGTTTTTGGCGCACTTCCCCAGAAAATCAAAGGCGATCACCCATTGTGTTACTCCATGGGTTTGGGGCGGCCTTGGAACATTGGCGGGGTTTGATGCCTCTGCTAGCCCAGGATCGAGATGTTTATGCGGTGGATCTGTTGGGTTTTGGTGGTTCCCGCAAGGGGGAGGCAGACTTTGGGGTGTCCCTCTGGACAGCGCAACTGACGGATTTTTTGCAATTGGTGGTGGGGCGCCCGGTGATTTTGCTGGGAAATTCCCTCGGTTCTTTGGTCTGTGCCAACCTGGGTCAAGATCCCAAAAATCAAGTAAAGGCGATCGCCTTGATCAGTGTCCCCGATGTGGCCCAACGGCAGGCGATGTTACCCAAGCCCCTCCGTCCCCTTGTAAATGGCCTCGAGCGCAGTGCCATGCAACCCTGGTTGTTAAAACTCATTTTTCGGGTGGCCCGTCGTCCCGTGGTGTTAAAAAACTGGCTGAAACTGGCCTATCCCTCCTGGGCGGCGATTGATCCCGAACTATTGGCGATCATCCAAGCTCCCACCCTAGATCAAGACGCAGACCAAGCCTTTGTGGCCCTCAGTCGTCGCGTGGGTCAGCCGGGTTTTGCGCCCCCCATGGCCGAAATTTTCCCGCAAATTCTCTGCCCGATGTTGATCCTCTGGGGTGAAAAAGACCGTTTTGTCCCCGTGGCGATCGCCCCTAAGTTAGCCGCCACTAACCCTCGCATTACTCTCAAAACTCTGCCCGACCTCGGTCACTGTCCCCACGACGAAGCGCCTCAGCTTATCTATGAATTATTTAGCCAATGGCTAGAAGCCGTCAGCGAGCTATAGTAATATATCCCCTTGGTTTTAATTAGGCAGCGCCGCCCACCCAATCCCCAAACCATGATGAAACATACCCTCTCAGTTCTTGTCGAAGACGAAGCCGGAGTTCTCACCCGCATTGCTGGACTTTTCGCCCGTCGCGGTTTCAATATCGAAAGCCTCGCCGTTGGCCCCGCCGAAAAAGAGGGAATTTCCCGGATCACCATGGTTGTCCCCTGCGACGAAAAAGAAATTGAACAGGTGGCGGCCCAACTCGACAAGCTCATCCACGTGCGGGAAGTGAACGATGTCACCACTAAGCCCTGTGTGGAACGGGAATTGATGCTCGTAAAAGTGAATGCCGATGCCAGCCAGCGCTCCGAAGTGATGCAACTGGTGCAGGTGTTCCGAGCGCGGATTGTGGATATTTCTGAAAAAACCGTCACTGTCCAGGTAGTGGGAGACCCCGGGAAAATGGTTGCCATTCTCCAGCTGCTCGAAAAATTCGGCATCATCGAAGTGGCCCGCACCGGTAAACTCGCCCTCGTCCGGGAATCTGGTGTGAATACCGAATACCTCAAATCTGCCGGGAGAAAAGCCTAGGTAAATTCTTACTCTGGTTGCCCTCTAACCTTTCTGCCCCTATCGCGCGCGAAAACCCCCAAATCCCCATCACCATGACCTCCCCTGCTCGCTTTGCTCTCACCACTCCCCTCTATTACGTGAACGATGTGCCCCACATTGGGAGCGCCTACACAACCATGGTGGCCGATGCGATCGCCCGGTTCCATCGCCTCAAAGGGGAAGAGGTACTGTTCATCACCGGCACCGACGAGCACGGTCAAAAAATCCAGCGCACCGCCCAGGAAAAAGGCGTTGACCCCCAGGTGCACTGCGACGAAATCATCGATAGCTTTAAGGACCTCTGGCAACACTACAACATTCAGTACGACCGCTTTAGCCGGACAACCGCCCCCAACCACGCCCAGATCGTCGCCGAATTTTTCCAGCGGGTCTGGGACAATGGTGATATCTACCTCGCCCAGCAACAGGGTTGGTACTGTGTCGCCTGCGAAGAATTTAAAGAAGAAAAAGACCTCATCGAAGACCACCACTGCGCGATCCACACCAACAAAAAAGCCGAGTGGCGGGACGAAGAAAATTACTTTTTCCGGTTATCCAAATACCAGGCCCAATTAGAGGCTCTCTACGCCGAAAAGCCTGACTTCATCCAACCCGCCAGTCGTCGCAACGAAGTGGTGAACTTTGTAAAACAGGGGCTACAGGATTTTTCCATTTCGCGGATCAACCTGGATTGGGGTTTTCCGGTACCCACTGACGACAGTCACACGATCTATGTTTGGTTTGATGCCCTGTTGGGTTATGTGACCGCCCTCTTGGACGAAGGGGAAGCAGTCACCCTGGAAAATGCCCTGAAAAAGTGGTGGCCGATCAACCTCCATTTGATTGGGAAAGATATTTTGCGCTTCCATGCGGTCTATTGGCCAGCGATGTTAATGTCCGCGAACCTCCCTTTACCGGATAAGGTCTTTGGTCATGGTTTTTTAACGAAAAATGGCCTCAAGATGGGCAAGAGCCTCGGCAATACCATCGACCCCATCGCCCTGGTGAATCAGTACGGTTCCGATGCCCTGCGTTATTACTTCCTCAAGGAGGTGGAACTGGGGAAAGATGGTGATTTTAACGAGACCCGTTTTGTAAATGTGGTCAACGCCGATCTCGCCAATGACCTAGGGAATTTACTCAACCGCACCCTGGGGATGTTGAAGAAATACTGTAAAAGTGAAATTCCAGCCTTAGATCTCGCTACCATTCCCGCCGAACATCCCCTCAAGACCCTGGGAGAGACCCTTGGCGATCGCACCGGTGCCGCCTACGACCAACTGAACTTTACCGCTGCCTGCCAGGGTGTTTTAGAACTTATCCAAGCCAGCAATAAATACATCGATGACCGGGCCCCCTGGACCTTATTTAAAACCGGAGAACAGGCCCAGGTTGAAGAAATTCTGTTTACGATCCTCGAATCAGTACGCCTCGCTGCCTATTTGCTTTCCCCTGTAATTCCCAACCTCAGTAACCAGATCTACGGTCAGCTGGGCTTTGAGGGAGATTTTAATGCCCTTGGAGAACTGGCAGCCCTTGCCCCCTTTTCGAGCCATAGCCGCTGGGGACTTTCCTGGTCGTCCCGCACCCTAAACAAGGCCCAGCCTATCTTTGCCCGTCTCGAACTCCCAGAAGCATCAGCCTAAGATTAGCTCCAAAACCGAGGGAATCATAAAAGTTTTGACGAAGTTCCAGCTTTCTCAGTAAGCTTAGTTACTGGGTTTCCCTTTTTATAATGGGGCATCTATATTTTATATAAAAACACTTTCATAAATATTCTCGTTTTAATAAAATCTCAAGAGGCATAATTACAATGCTGGATCACTTTGGTAGCGATCCGGTTTTCTCGCCTGAACAGGTACTTGAAAATCGAGGTCGTGTTGCGATCTTCATCGATGGTTCTAATTTATTCTACGCAGCACTGCAATTAGGCATCGAAATTGACTACAGTAAACTTCTATACCGTTTAACGGGGGGCTCACGGTTACTACGCTCTTTTTTCTACACAGGGGTTGACCGGGCCAACGAAAAACAACAGGGGTTCCTCCTCTGGATGCGTCGCAATGGATATCGGGTTATCGCTAAAGACCTCGTCCAGTTGCCCGATGGTTCTAAAAAAGCGAACCTTGATGTGGAAATTGCTGTGGATATGATGGCCCTCGTGGGATCCTATGACACAGCCGTGCTGGTGAGTGGTGATGGGGATTTGGCCTATGCGGTAGATGCCGTTAGTTATCGGGGAGCCCGGGTGGAAGTGGTCAGCCTGCGGTCCATGACGAGCGATAGTTTAATCAATGTGGCGGATCGGTATATTGACCTCGAGCAAATCCAAACGGATATCCAAAAGCTCCACCGGGGGAATTTTCCCGAACCTAGGCTCATGGAAGATCGCGGTGGTGGCACAATTGAATTACCCAGTCATGAGTAAAGGGATGTGATGGTGCAGTTGTGTCGACGGGAATGGGGGCGATCGCCCAGGATTTTTGCCCTAGTCCTCCTTCTTTTCGGAAACCCTTGGGGACTGACCACCTGTCGGAATGCACCACCTCCCACCGAAGAACCCCAGAGCCAGAACACAGAAAACCGCCTCATCGTTAAAGATGCCCTCCTCGAGCAATCCGATGCTGAGGGGAATATTCTCTGGAAACTCCAGGCCGAAGAAGCAATCTACAGTCAGGACCGCAAGGCCGCCACATTAACAAATCTCATCGGTAATCTGTACCAAGATGGAGAAGTGATTCTCAGCCTCCAGGCCAACAAAGGTCAGGTGATCAATGACGGAGAGCGGATCATCCTCGAATCCGGGGTGCTGGTTACGGACAATCGTCATGGTGCCGTTTTTGAAACAGACAAAGCCGAGTGGCAGCCCGCTGAATTTATTCTCCAGATTACCAGTGGACTGCGGGCAAAATATCCCAATGGTAAGCTCACCGCCAAACAAGGTAAATATTTCATCGATCGCCAGGATTTAGAACTGACCGAAGCGGTGGAAGTGCTCACGGTGGAACCGGCGCTCCAACTCCAGGGCAATAAACTCAATTGGCTCGTGGCCGAAGATAAAATTACCGCTGCCGATGGTCTCACGGTCCAACGGTACGACGCCGAACAAATCACCGCCCGTCTCCAGGCGAGCCGGGGAGAAGCGCAAATTAAAGCTCAAAAGATTATTGTCAGCGGTAACGTGTTGCTCAATAGTAGTGATCCGGCCATTCAATTTGCCAGTGGGGCGGCCACCTGGGATATCCAAGCAGGTACGATCACAGGCCAAGATTCCGTGCAACTCACCCAAACCGCCGAAGGGGTCCAGTTTCGTGGGAGCCAAGGCCGCTACAACCTCAATACCCAGCAGGCCCAGCTCAGCGGTTCCGTCAGTGGTACCGCCACCGATCCCCCCACATCCCTTAAGGCGAATCAGGTGGATTGGAACATTGCCGCTGAGGAAGTGGTGGCCGTGGGCAATGTTGTCTACACCCAAACGAATCCCCGGGTTAACCTCAAAGGCGATCGCGCTGTCGGCAAGTTTAAACAAAATCAGGTCGTTGTCACCGGTTCAGCCCAAAAACAGGTCACAACGGAAGTCATTCCATAAAACTGTCAAAACATCCAGCCCATCCCCAGCGGCGAAAAGATACCAGTACAATGGAAAATCGCCAGATACATAAAGCAGTGTATTTGTTCAGGTGCAAGCAAGTCATTCAGAAACGATATTGGGATTAGACAAGGCCATGGGTAAAGTTGCAGTTGGGTTATCGGGCGGCGTAGACAGTTCCGTTACCGCAGGGATTCTCCACCGCCAGGGCTATGAAGTGGAAGGGGTGACCCTCTGGCTCATGAAGGGTAAGGGTCAGTGTTGCTCTGAGGGGATGGTGGATGCCGCCGATATTTGTGAGCAATTGGGCATTCCCCACCACATTGTCGATAGCCGTGATTTGTTCCAAAAATATATCGTTGATTATGTTGTATCTGGTTATGAAGCCGGTTTGACCCCCCTGCCCTGCTCCCAATGTAATCGGATGGTAAAGTTCGGGCCGATGTTGCAGTGGGCCAAGGAAGAGTTGGGCATCGATAAAATTGCCACGGGCCACTATGCCAGAATCCGTTACAACGAGGCAACGGGCCGCTATGAACTGCTCCGAGCAGTGGATCGCAATAAAGATCAATCCTATTTCCTCTATGACCTCACCCAGGACATGTTGGCGGGAACCTTGTTTCCCCTGGGGGAAATGACCAAACCAGAAACTCGCCAGATTGCCGCGGAGATGCAACTTTCAACGGCGAAAAAACCAGAAAGTCAGGATCTTTGTTTGATTGAAGCCCATGGCTCGATGAAAACGTTTTTGGATAAATATATTGAGCAGCGGGAAGGAGAAATTGTCGATCTTGACGGGAAAGTGCTCGGGCACCACACGGGCATTCACCATTACACCATTGGCCAACGCAAGGGTTTAGGTATTGCAGCACCGGAGCCTCTCTATGTGGTGAAGCTGGATAACGTGATGAATCGGGTGGTGGTCAGTACCCGGGAGCGGGCGGGACGCTCGGAATGTACGGTGCAGCGGCTGAATTGGCTCTCTTTGGCAGGGATTAGTCAGCCGATCCGGACGACGGTGCAGGTGCGCTACCGCAGTGGGGCAGTGCCGGTGAGTGTGATCCCCCTGGAAGGCGATCGCCTTAAGCTGGTATTTGATGAGCCTCAATTTGGCATCACCCCAGGCCAAGCGGCTGTGTTTTATGACGGGGAACGAGTGCTAGGGGGCGGCATTATCGAGAATTCCGCAGCCAGTTAACACCTGCATGGGGGGAAACCAGCCGTTGCCGTTGGGCCTGTTCGATAGCTTCAAAGAGGGCTTGGAAATTCCCCTCCCCGAATCCCTGGGCCTGGTGTTTCCGTTCGATAAATTCCCAGAAAAAAGTAGGTTCGTCAAAGATCGGCTGGGTGAAAATTTGGAAGAGCATTTCCTGGGGCGATCGCACCACGTCCACTAGGATCTTTTCCCGTTGGATTTCGGGCCACTGGGGCAATTTTTTCAAGTCAGGGTAACGTTCACCGAGATTTTCGTAATAGGTATCAGGAACTTCAAGGAACGCGAGTTTTTGTTGGCGAAAATGATGGATTTGTTGCGGTAACTCTTTGCACTTTAAGGCAATGTGTTGGATGCCCGAGCCATGGTTATAGTCGAGAAATTCTTGGATTTGGGAATGGCCAGCCCCAGGTTGATTGATCGGAAATTGGATGCCGCTGGGGTGAGCTAAAACTTGGGAGGTGAGGCCGGAGTATTTTGTTGCAATCCGGAAGCTTTGTTGGCGATGAAAGCCCAGTTTTACCTCATACCACTGAACCGTTTCTAACAGTTTGCCCGCAGGAACATTTAAAACTAAATGGTCAATTTTTTGATTAGTTTTCGGTACTTGTTGACGGTAGATCAGGGTATGTTGAAAACCCACATTATTCTGGAGGATCTGGACAGGCTGGCGGTGGGGATTGACAGGAAAAAATTCGGGGCGATCGCCATAAAAAGCCACATCAACCACACCACAGGGACGATGCTGCAGGTATTGGGCAACGGCATCATCAGGGGTTTGGGGAGCAGAAAGGACGAAGGTGAGGCTATGATTGCGAAGTACAGTGGTTTTTCCCGTTAAAAAAGGAAAAATATTGCGGCAATCGGCGGTTTGTAGCTGAAATATCGTTTGGAACCAGGTCTGCCAATGGTCGAGGTCATCAACATAAAAATGGACATAGGCGATCGCCAAATGGGGGGGATGTTGGTGGGCCATGTGCCTGGGTAAGTCGGGGTGAAAATCCCCTTCAACTTAACGTATTTTCTGAATTGCTTGGCTGGGGTTAGGTTCAATCTAAAAACTTAATTTCAGCGCATTAACGGGCACATCATCCCAGGATTCTACGGTGCGGATCTTCGCTTCCCACCCTTCTGTGGTTTTGTCGGTGGCCAGTTTCTGCTTCCATTGTTCGTGACAATCTTTTGCGGCTTCTTCGTTTTGACAAGCGATACAAGCTTGAAGAATGCCAGTCGGATCAATCTGTTCGTTTACCCAAATGGTCATCGCAGCTACCTTGAAATGATTGCACCGGTTATTCTAGCAATTTCCCCCCAAGGCCCGATCAACTTGATGATGGAGTGTTGCGAGATCCAAAGAATTATCAAGCACCACATCAGCCTGGGCTACTTTTTCCGCCAGGGGCATTTGACTAGAAATTCTGGCCTGGGCTTGCGCTCGGGTAAGGTGATTACGTTGTTGCAGTCGGTTGAGTTGTTGTTCGGGGTGGCAGGTAACGACCCAAATTTCTGTGACAAAATTCGTTAACTGGGCCTCAAACAGCAGGGGAATTGCACAGATTGCCGTGGTTTGTGTCTCCCGAATTGAGTCTAAGGCCCCCTGGAAGCGCTGGCGGACGTAGGGATGAATTTGGGCTTCGAGCCATTGTTTTTCGTTGGGGTGATTAAAAATAATATCTCCCAAGGCTTGGCGATTGAGGGAACCATCGGCGTTTTTAATGCCCTCGCCATAGCGGGAGAAAACTTGTTCCAAAATCGAAGAAGGTGGGGCGATCGCCTCCCGGGCATAGATATCTGCATCCAAAATGGGGAGGTGATATTGCTGCTCTAGGTAGGCCGTAACGGTACTTTTACCCGTCGCAATCCCCCCCGTCAGGCCAATAATCCGTTGGGTCGTCATTAGGCGATCGCTTTTTTGCTGTACAAATCTACAGTTTACTGTGGGAACCGTCGCAGAAGGGCGGATTCTGGCTGTGCTTACAGAGACAGAGGGCCACCTTTTGGGGCTCCTCTAGGGTGAATTTCTGGGGACGAAAATCGCTGCCTTTATGACTACCATCACAAAAAGGTTGGCCTGCAGATTTGCCACAGGTACACCAGAAATAATCTCCGGCTTCTAAATCCATTACCATTGGTTTTTTATCAGCAATAGTGGGTTCAGTCATGGGTGTTTTCCTCAAAAAAATGTTAGTAGATTGGTCAATGCGCCCTAGGGCAAATCAAACAGTAAAAATTCCGTCTCTGCTGCTTGGCCCGCAAAAGTGAGTGCGGTTTCTTCACGAATGGCGGCCCCATCCCCGGCACTGAGCGGAATACCATTCAGTTCTAGCTGTCCCCGGGTGATCTGTACCCAAGCATTTCTACCCGTTTTGAGAACATGGGTCACAGTATCTGTGGGCGTCAGAATCGAAGCGTAGATCGCCGCATTTTGATGAATTTTTACCGAGCCAGCATCACCATCGGGGGAAGCGACCAAGCGCAGTTTGCCTTGTTTGTCTTCTGGGGCGAAAAAGGTTTGTTCGTAGCTGGGTTCGACCCCCTGCTGATCTGGGGTAATCCAAATCTGTAACAGGTGTACAGGCTGATCACCAGAAGGGTTAAATTCACTGTGCAAAATGCCTGTGCCAGCACTCATGCGCTGCACATCACCGGGACGAATAATGGAGCCATTACCGATACTGTCTTTGTGCTCCAGTTCACCTTCCAGAACGTAGGTAACGATTTCCATATCCCGGTGACCATGGGTAGCAAATCCCTTACCTGGGGCGATGTAGTCCTCATTGATCACCCGCAGGTTCGAAAAACCCATATGGGCCGGATCGTAGTACTGGGAGAAGGAAAAACTAAAGTAGCTTTCGAGCCAATCTAGTTTGCCGCGACCCCGTTCAGTAGAAGGGCGGAGTTGAATCATAGACAACCTCCGAAACTCAGTGTGTTGAGATTCTTTAACGAACAATTCCATTGTAAATTGGCTTCTTTTAAAAGACAATTAGTTACTTTATATACAAACTGTTTCCAGAAAAGAGACAATTGGCCATGGACAAATTTGAAAGCCTCTACGCATTTACCCAGGTCGTCGAAGCAGGGGGGTTTGCGGCGGCGGCCCGGCGGATGAATTTAGGTCGCTCTGCAGTAAACAAGATGGTGATCGCCCTCGAAAATCAGCTCCAGGTGCAACTCCTCCTCCGCAGTACCCGCAAAGTTACTCCCACCCCCACGGGCTTGGCCTTCTATGAAAAGTGTGTGCAAATTTTGGCAGATTTAGAGGAAGCGGAACGCTCAGTATCAGAACTCCAGGGGGAACCGCGGGGACTGTTACGAATCAATGCACCGATGACCTTTGGCACCCTAAGAATCGCCCCTCTCATCACCAAATTTATGAGCCAGTATCCTCAAGTGCAGGTGCAGTTGACTTTAGAGGATCGGTTTGTGGAGGCGATCGCCGAAGGTTATGACATTGTGATTCGCATTGCTGCCCCCACTGAAACAGCGAGTTTAATCAGCCACCCCCTCTGTGCAACCAAACTACTCCTCTGTGCGGCGCGTCAGTATCTCAAGCGTTACGGTGTACCCCAAAAACCCGCTGATTTGACCCAGCATAACTGTCTCCGCTATGGCCCCACTGGCAACACCTGGCAATTGTTGGGCCCCGAGGGAGAAATTTCTATCCCTGTATCCGGTTCTTTTCAGGCTAATAATGGAGAAGCATTGGCGATCGCCGCCGCCGGCGGATTAGGGATTGCCCAGTTACCCGAATTCATCATCGAAGCAGGCCCTTGGGTAGAGCAGTTAGAAGTGATTTTGCCCCAGTACAACCAACGCACTCTGGACATTTCGCTTCTTTATCCTGTTAATCGTCATCTCTCGGCCAAGGTAAAACTGCTGACCACCTTTCTCCAAACACACCTCTCTCCACCCAGCAGGAGACTCCCCTAGGGCACAAAAAAACCTTCCCGTGAGGTTTGGGAAGGTTTTCTTCTTTTAGTATGCGGATGGCGAGACTCGAACTCGCAAGGATCGCTCCACACGCCCCTCAAGCGTGCGTGTCTACCAATTCCACCACATCCGCTTGTTTTTGACTTGAACGAATATAGCATACTCATTTGGC
>JAYKIK010000135.1:0-10405 GCA_035284725.1 Synechococcus sp. | reverse complement strand
AGAGGGGGGAGTTATTATTCATAACGTTCCGGGTTTTGAGTGGTATCTAATCCTAGAACGTTGCCTCCCCTCTTTTCTACAATGCTTACCCAGAAAGCTTTTTAAGAATTTTGTCAGTCAATCAGGGCTAAATACAGTTGTTTATGGAAGTTCTAGTTCACTTCACTGCTTTAAAATCACCGACCAATCTCTAATTATTGCTTCTTGTGTCCATAAATTTCGTGCCGAAGAACGGATAAAAAAGATGATAAACTACCAACACACCGCAGCAAATCTTTCCCAGCAGTGTGACCTCAAAAAGTTTTTTCAAGGGGTTAAGACACAGCATGGCGAAGATTCTTTAATTGGTTTATTTTATCTGACCTTTGACCGATTTCAGCGGGTGAATGAAAACCTAGGCCATGAAATAGCAAATCGACTATTTACTCAGGCCACAGAGCGCTTACAGACTTCGATACAACGGTATGGTAAATTAGCGCACCTCAATGGTTTTGAGTTTTGTGTCGTTCTGAATCCCCTCCCTGATAAAAAGGCGATCGCCAAGGTTGCCGCAGAAATTTTAGAGGCATTTTCCCAAACGTTCCCCTTAGCCAATGACCAAGAAACTTTCGTAAGTACCAGCATTGGGATGGCAATCTATGGCCGCGACGGTTTGAATTTGGCGACCCTACTGAAAAATGCCCATACGGCGATGTTGCGGGCCCATGAACAGGGAGGAAACCAATCGATATTTTTCTCCATGGCTTTTAACGTTGGGCGCTCCAATCACCTGTCCTTAGAAACAGAATTACGCAAGGCGATCGCCCAGAATGAATTAGAAGTAGTTTACCAACCCAAAATCAATATTCAAACAGGTCGGCTCACCGGTGCCGAAGCGCTACTGCGTTGGTTTCATCCCGACCATGGCCTAATTTCCCCCGCCCAATTTATTCCCCTCGCCGAAGAAACAGGGTTAATCATCCCCATTGGTGAATTTGTCATCCAAGAGGCCTGTCGTCAACTGCGCCAATGGCAACTGGCTGGACTG
Source organism: Synechococcus sp. (assembly GCA_035284725.1). Taxonomy (GTDB): domain Bacteria; phylum Cyanobacteriota; class Cyanobacteriia; order Cyanobacteriales; family MRBY01; genus MRBY01. The sequence continues at coordinate 9,378 of JAYKIK010000135.1, read as the reverse complement.
AAACATTTCACCATGTCTATCAATCTCTCTGCCCGACAGTTTACCCAATTAGATTTACACCAACGCCTCAGCCAAATCATCATCGAACATCAGCTCCAACCCCAGGATGTGGAACTCGAACTCACCGAAAGTACCCTCGTCAGCCATGGGGATGTATCCCTCCGTCGTCTCAAAGCCCTGAAAACCCTGGGGGTACAAATTTCCCTCGATGATTTTGGCACTGGCTATTCTGCCCTGAGCTACCTCCAGCATGCTTGTTTTGATACAGTCAAAATCGACCGCTCTTTTATTCGGAAAATCCACAGCAACCCCGTGAATGCCGTGATCATCAGTGCCATTATCAGCATGGCCCATAAGCTCCAAATTAAAGTCATTGCAGAAGGGGTAGAAAGCCAAGAAGAATTAGAATTTCTTAAACAATTTAATTGCGACGAAATTCAAGGGTTCGTCTTTAGTCGGCCAATCCACGCGGCCCAGTTTGAGCGATCGCCTTTTATGATCAATGCCTTTGAACGTCTAGCCCCAAAAAAGCAGAACCAGTTCGCCCTAGCCGCCTAATCGTCTCCAGAAACGACCTGAAAGTGGGGTAAACTTTTAAGCCAGTAAACCCAGACAACATAGGGAGCAACTCTTGGGCATTGAACTGCGCAGCTATGTTTACCTCGATAGCCTGCAACCGCAACACGCATCCTATATCGGAACGGTCGCCCTCGGATTTTTACCCTTACCGGGAGATTCTTCCCTCTGGATTGAAGTTTCTCCAGGCATCGAGATTAATCGCATTACCGATGTGGCCCTAAAATCCACCTCCGTGCGTCCAGGGGTACAGTTCGTCGAACGTCTGTATGGGTTACTAGAAATTCATTCGCCCCGCCAAGGGGAAACCAAAGCCGCCGGCCAAGCGATCCTCGATGCCCTCGGGGTAACCGCCCGGGACTGTCTTAAGCCGGAAGTGGTATCCAGTCAAATTATCCGGAACATTGATGCTCACCAGGCCCAGTTGATCAATCGCAACCGTCGGGGGCAGATGTTACTGGCGGGCCAAACCCTCTACGTCCTAGAAGTACAACCTGCAGCCTATGCAGCCCTGGCAGCCAACGAAGCGGAAAAATATGCCCAGATCAATATTTTGCAAGTGACGGCGGTGGGAAGTTTCGGTCGGGTCTACCTTGGTGGTGAGGAGCGGGATATCATCGCCGGTTCCCAGGCAGCCCTGGCGGCGATCGCCCATGCCCCAGGCAGACCCCAACAACCCCAACGCCAAGAATAATGTCCCCAGAATGCAAAAATAGATCCAAAATCAGTTTCTGCAAATTTTCCAGGCACCATGGCATCGCAATCCCTCGAGATCCTCAAACAAGGTACCCTCACCTGGCTTCAATGGCGACAGACCAGTGGAGTGCAAAACCCTGATCTCCGCCAAGCAGATTTACGTGGTTTGAATCTCCGGGGCATCGACCTCAGCCATTGTGATCTGTCCCAAAGTTCCCTCGACCACAGCCGTTTGATTGCCGCCAACCTCTACCGAGCCAACTTGAGCGGTGTCCGAGGAGAATCCCTGCAACTCCTCGAGGCCAACTTAACATCCTTCACTGGCAGTAATGGCCACTTTACCCACAGTAACTTCACCGGGGCAGACCTCAGTTTTGCTCACCTGATCGGCGCGGATCTGCGACATTGCTGTTTCCAGGCAGTGAACTTTTACCAGGCGAATCTGATCGGTGTAAATCTCCGCTATAGCGATCTTCTGGGGGCGAACCTCACCGAAGCGCGATTGAACCGTGCCAATTTAAGTGAAACTCACCTCAACGAAGTAAGCCTCAACGAAGCAGACCTCAGCCAAGCCAATCTGTTTGAGGCGGAACTCAGCAAGGGTCAACTTTATAAGGTCAATTTTGTCGGTGCTACCCTGACCCGGGCCCATCTCCACCATAGCTACCTGTTTGGGGCCAATCTCCGGGGGGCCACCCTCCGCAACACGGATCTCCGCTGGAGTAATCTGACCTATGGCAATCTCCAGGGGGCTGACCTGATGGGCGCGAATCTCCGGGGGGCCGATCTCAGCCACAGTGATTTAACCGGGGCGAATCTCCGGGGGGCGAATCTCCGGGGGGCGAATCTCCGGGGGGCCAATTTCCAAGGCTGTAATCTAAAGGAGGCAAATTTAGAAGAAGTGGCCTTAGGGAATGTGCAACTCCAGGGGGCGATCATGCCTGACGGTCAACGGCGTTGTGGGATGTAATACACCGGCGGTGAAAATTTCGCCTTAAGATGGAAATCAGTTACTTCTAGACAGTAAAGATTCTATGTCTGAATCTGGCGATCGCCTTGGGGAAAACCGTCTCCGACAGCTTCGACTTTATCTGTATCTTTTGCCGATTTTGGGATTTTTTCCGGCCCTATGGCAGCTCTATTGGCGCAAAGGCGATCGCCGTGAACAACAGGCCAGTCGTCAGGCGATTATGCTGATGCTCAGTTGGTTAGCACTCTACCTGGGCTTAAGCTGGGGGGGTGACCATCTCACGGGAGTCAGTGGCTTTCGGATCATGTTTCTGAATGGCATGGTGACGTCCGGTTATTTTCTCGGTTGCCTATTTCTAATGGTGCGTGTCTGGCAAAAATCGACCAAAATCAACCTCCCGGGCACTGATTCGATGGCCCACCAACTCGAGAAACATTTTCTAAAGTAAAACCCACCAAAAGTGGAACCTCTGGTTTAGCATAACTATCAAACCTATCTGCCCCGCAATCTTCTAGTGTGGTCTTTCCGGTGTGAGGAAACCTGTGCCTGCAACAAAATCAACCCCAGTCCATCAGCGCTCATCAACAACAAACCCAAAAACAAAAAATCTCAAAGGTACAATCGCCTCGAAATCGAGTCCCCAGAAACGGCGCCCCCTTTCTCCCTGGCATTGGTTGATGATTTGGTGTGGCTTGACGGGAGTATCCATTGTTTCGGCAACGGCAGGGGCTTTACTGGCTGTTTCTTTGTCTTCTACCCCTCTCCGCCAAACTCCCCTCGCCCCAGAAGAACTCAGTGTCTTTTCCCAGGATGAGGCGATCGCCAAACAATCCCTACGCCTCCCCGAACTCCATCGCTCCGTCAATATCCTGTTATTGGGCACCAAAGTCCTCACCTCCGAAGTAGACGATGGCAGCAGTAAAGACCTCGGTTACCATGCCCTAGTCAATTCCTTTGAAGGGTTGGCAGATACTATGCTGCTGCTCCGCTTTGACCCTGTCGACAAACAACTCTCTATTCTCTCCATCCCCCGGGATACCCAAGCCAATATCGAAGGCTATGGCGTTTCTAAAATTAACCATGCCAATGCCTATGGGGGGGCCGTTCTGACTGCTAAAACCGTTAGCGATCTCCTTGGTGGTATCGAAATTGACCGTTATATCCGTGTCAATGTTCAGGGCATTGGCAAACTGATCGATGCCCTTGGTGGGGTAACGGTCTACGTTCCCAAGGATATGAAGTACCAGGACGATAGCCAGCGCCTCTACATTAACCTCAAGGAAGGGGAACAACACCTCAACGGCGATCAGGCCCTGCAATTTCTCCGGTTCCGCTACGACGAATATGGTGACATTGGTCGGGTACAGCGCCAACAAACCCTCATTCGCGCCGTCCTTGAACAGGGCCTTACCCCCAGTACCTTAGTGAAATTTCCCCAGGTGATGTCGATTATTCAATCTCACATCGATACCAACCTCAGCGTCCAGGAATTGATTGCCCTTGCTGGTTTTGCCTCCCAGGTGGATCGCAGCAATATGCAAATGGTCATGCTACCGGGAGAATTTAGCGGCGATGGTCGAGATGGTCGACCCAGCTATTGGCTACCGAGCCGCAGTCAAATTAGTCGGGTAATGGCTCAACACTTCGACTTACAAACGGATTACGCCACAGATACAGATTTTGCTGACCCGGGGAGTATTCGCATTGCGATTCAAGACAGTACAGATAATCCCCAGGCGGTGCGATCGCTCCTCCAGCGTTTAAATGAAGCGGGCTACAACCGAGTGAGCATTGCCCAAGACTGGTCGGAACCTCTGGAAAATACGCGCATCGTGGCCCAAAAAGGTGATGACCTTGCTGCATCAGAAATCCGCGCAAACCTCGGTTTTGGGGAAGTGCGGGTCGAAAGTACCGGCGTCTTAAATTCCGACATTACAATTCAGCTAGGCCGAGATTGGCTCACCCTCGCCAATAGCCTCCCCAGTCCAACCACAGTCAATTAGAGCGACTCGACAATCTTGATCTTCGCGGCGGCGGTGGTTGCTTTTTGACGCGCTTCGGTGGCATCTTTCCCCTTAGCGAGGGCAACCCCCATGCGGCGGTAGGGACGGGCATCAGGTTTCCCAAAGAGGCGTAGGTCTGTGTCAGGAATGACAAGGGCTTCCGCAGCGCCTGTAAAGGTAATGTGATCGCTATTTTCTGTGGCTAAAATGACGGCACTGGCAGCGGGACTGAGTAGTTCAATTGTTGGAATGGGTAAACCGAGAATGGCGCGTAAATGTAACTCGAATTCGTTGAGATTTTGGGAAATTAAAGTAACCATGCCCGTGTCGTGGGGCCGGGGCGACAATTCCGAGAAAATCACTTCCTCTTTGGTGATAAAAAATTCCACCCCGAAAATCCCAGCACCGCCGAGTTTGTCAGTTACTTTCCGAGCGATATCCTGGGCGTCTTTTACCTGGGCTGCGGTTAAACCCACAGGCTGCCAAGATTCTTGGTAATCTCCCCGTTCTTGGCGGTGGGCGATCGCCGGACAAAAGAGGGTTTCCCCTGCCCACTGGCGGATAGTGAGGAGGGTAATTTCGACTTCAAAGTTGATAAATTCTTCGATGATGATCTTGGCAGTGTCACCCCGAGCGCCCTCAATGGCATAGTTCCACGCGGCTTCTAATTCAGCGGCATTGTTCACCACGGATTGACCTTTACCAGAAGAAGACATCACCGGTTTAATCACGTTGGGAAATCCGATGTCCTGGGCGACAGTTTTTAGCTCTTCGAGGCTGGTGGCATAGGCATATTTAGCGGTGCGGAGGCCCAATTCTTCGCTGGCGAGATCCCGAATTCTGTCCCGGTTCATGGTGAAGTTGGTGGCGGCGGCGGTGGGGATAATGGTGTAGCCTTGCTGTTCCAATTCGATGAGTTTCTCGGTGCGGATTGCTTCCACTTCCGGCACGATTAGATCCGGTTGATGTTTTTTGATGACGCTTTCAAGGGCTAAGCCATCGAGCATGGAGATTACTTCCCGTTGGTCAGCTACTTGCATCGCCGGGGCATTGTCATAGCGATCCACCGCAATCACGGTATTGCCTAAGCGTTGGGCGGCGATCGCCACTTCTTTCCCTAGCTCCCCGGAACCCAACAACATGATTTTTTTCGGTAATGCGATCGCCATTTTTCTCACCTATTGCCAACAACAAAACAGGGATATCATACCGCTTTTAGTTGTACACACGACCCCGCCAGGCTTTCGGTTTACGGCGTGCGGAAAGGAAAATCCGGGCCACCGCAAAGGGATCCGCCAAGGGAGAGAGCCAGAAGAGCAGTGCACTTTTTCCCTCGCTAAATTGGCGATCGTAGGAACCGGAAACGGCCAGGAGCATGCCGAACCGCACCAGGAGCAAAAAGATATTTAAGCCTAACCAGCCGTAGAGAAAGGGATTAACTAAACCTTCCTCAACGCCCCCAAACAGCAGCATTGTCAGGGGGATGGGCAAGCCTTGCGCCATCGTTAGTAACCACAGTTGGCCCCATAATTCTGTCCGGGAGGTGGCATCTTTTAGATCGAGCGATCGCCCCCATTCTGCCCAGGTTTCTCGCATCCCTTCGTACATGCGCACCTTGATAATTTTCGCCCCATCCAGAAAACCAACCCGATAGCCCGCCTTCGCAATATTGCGTGCTAGGGTCACATCATCACAAAAAGAGCCCGCTGCCGAACGGTAACCGCCCACTTCTTCCAGCACGGCCCGCCGACAGAGAAAACATTGCCCATTGGCCATCACAGAATCTTGATCGGGGTTACGGATGCCCGCCACATCAAAGCGAAACAGTAAGGTCATCAATAGCGCCGGTTGGAGCCACCACTCCCCAGGCGATCGCAAAATAAATTGCGGCGAGAGGGATACTAGATCAAAGCCTTCCTCTTCGGCGGCCTGCAACACACTGGCGACCATGCCCCGTTGCGGTTGGGTATCGGCATCCACCCCCAAAATCCACTCACTACCCGGGGAACTGCGCTCAAAGCCCCAATTCAACGCCCAGGGCCGGCCCACCCAGCCGGAGGGTAGGGGATCATCCGTTAATAATCGAAAACGAGGGTCTGTCTCTGCCTTGGCTAAAACCTTCTCCCGGGTGCCATCGGTGGAATTGCTATCCACCACTAAAATTTCCCGCACTTCATAGCTCTGTTGACTTAAGCCATCCAGGCAGGGTTGAATCCGCTCCACTTCATTTAAGCTCGGCACCACCACCGACACCGCTGCGACATTGTTCGGAGCTGACGGCTTAGGCGTTAAAGGCGATCGCCGCACGGCCCCCTTCATCAACCGTGCCACCACAATCAATGCACCACTTCCCTGAAACAGCAACCCAAATAAGCAAATACCACCCAGCAACGCCGGAGAAAACCAGTCCATAACAAACCCCTACTTCCCATAAAAAATGAACACAAAAAACCCCCAAGTCAATTATGGGGGCCACAAATAGATCAATGAACCTAATGACCGACGCCGACGGGAATCTTGGTCGACTGGGCATCCACCACCGGGATTGTCGTCGTCATTTGACTGGCCTTAGGGATACTGAAATACAAAGCAACCACTGGGATTAAACCCAACACAATCCCCAGGGGAATCGGCCCATAGATAGCGCCCCCAATGCTCATCATCATCGCAAAGCCAAAGTTCAACAGATACATCACAAAGGGCAACCGTAATGCTTCCCGGGACAGTTCCAGGGGTTTCGGGCCCCAAAACAAGCTGGCAATGCCCATAAAGATCGCCCCAGTGCCAAACCAACCAGAGAAATTCTCATAGGGCATCCCAAAGAAAGGCCCAACGACTTCCCATTCCCAGAAAGGCACTGCGGTTTGACTCATGCCCGGATCCAACACAAAATCCCAGGAGGTGAGCAGCAAAGCACCAAGGGCGATCGCCCCGAGGGAATAAGCCCACCGGGGTAAGGCATATTTTTGGAGACCCACCCGAGCAATCAAAAAACTACTAAACCCGAGGTAGAACCAAGACAGAGGAATCGTAAACGGTACCAGACCGGCAATTTTATAGCCCAAGCCACTGGTGTAATGGTAAGCCCCAAAGGGAAACCCCGTGCTCGTTCCCATGAGTTCTGCTGAAACGGAAATCACCAAAGCTGGGATCAGAAAAGATAACAAGTACCTTATTCCGAGGGTACGATAAGCATAGACCGTGACCGCCGCCATCCCTAGGAGCATATACATTACGCCTCCATTGGCCATGGACAAACGAAAGGCAACCTGACCAAATTCCGGTAGACTGGCGATGAAATCTGCGTTGGGGAGCACCAGCAGAAGACCTGCCAAGCCAAATGCCATCGCTAACCCGTGGCCCCATAACAAATATTCTTCCGGTTTAAGCTGAATCTTCATGACTGGCGCTGACCTCCTGACGTCCTTGGGGCGCAAAACTGAGTTGGAAAGTAACTGATATTCCCCATAGTTTACAAAAAATTGTAAATAAATCTGTAGATTGGTTACAAAAGCCTCCCCTCAAAAGTACCTCATTCGTACTACCCTTGGAGAAGTAATGGCTTCGCGTCGTTTTGCACTAATGCGGCTCCAGCTATAAAATCCCCTCTCCCAATCTCTGTGTATGCTATGAAACGAATTCTTGTGGTTGATGATGACCCCATTTTGCAAAAAATCCTTGAGAGTCTGCTCCAACAGGCCGGTTACAGCGTTAAAACGGCCCTTTCTGGCGAACAGGGGTTGTCAATTTGGTCAGAATTTCAGCCAGATTTGATTATTTCAGATGTCCGCATGCCGGGGATTGATGGTTTCGAGCTCTGCCGACAAATTCGTTCTGAGCCATCTGGGCAGTTGATTCCTTTCTTATTCTTATCAAGTCAGACAAACTTGGATAATCGCTTGGAGGGTCATTTTTCTGGGGCCGATGATTATGTGACTAAACCCTTTGAAATGCCAGAACTCCTGGCCAAAATTGAGCGGCAGTTAACGCGCAGTGAGCAAATTCAGCAGGAAATTCAACGGCTGACAAAACAAGCAGCCATGGCAGAACCAAAGCATCCCGTTAAACCATTACCTCTAACGCCGGCGGAAATGCGGGTGTTTTGGGAGGTGATTCAGGGGTGGACCAATAAACAAATTAGTGGACATCTCCATATCAGTCCCCGCACCGTACAGACCCATCTCAGCAATATCTTAAATAAGCTAAACCTCGAAAATCGTTCCCAGTTGGTGCGTTTTGCCTATGAAAATGGCTATGAAAAGCCAGCAAATTGCACCCAAAACCAAGAGGGGGAATGATGGGTCAGGTCTACGACCGAGGAGCATGACGATGGGCGATCGCCACTGAATCTGAAGCCTCGACAGTGTCCAGCGATGGGGGGAAAGCTTGGGGCTGATTCAACTTGAAATTTCCACCTCCACCAGTGCCATTATCCAAAAGATCCTGAAACAAGGTTGAATGGGACACTTCCTACTGTGTCCTGTGATAGTCTGGTTTGATGGTGATTTTCGTCTGTCTGGGGAAATAACCCAAGATTATCTAGCCTGTGCCGAACGGGTTTCGATGGCGATCGCCAATTCGACCACATCACACTTTATATTTGACGCAACACATTTGGGGAGAAACAACTTACATGGAGGCAACCAGCGATTTACTGCAAGAATTTTCGGCACTATCGGCGAAAAAGCAGCTTGAGCAGATTCCTCAGCTTGTGGAGCAAGGGGATGCTGGTTTTGCTTGCCTGAGGGAGTTTCTCTTGGCGCAGCAAGGTGCAGAGGCCACACCGGTGATGGGGCGCATTTGTCAGGTTTTGACCCAGAACCAGACCGCAGACAACCTTCTGTTCATGCAGCAAGAATTTCCGGAGGGGGTCGTGGAACTCAAGTCCACCCGCAATGTCGATTATCAAATTATCCAAGACAAGCTCATCGAAGAAGAATTTCTCGAAGCGGATATTCTCACCCTACAAAAAATGTGTGAACTGGCTGGGGAGTCTGCTATAAAACGCAAATGGCTCTATTTCACCGAAGTAGAACGATTCCCTGATGAAGATTTGCTCACCTTAGATCGCCTCTGGCAGGTTTATTCCGGTGGGAAATTTGGCTTTTCGGTGCAACGTAAACTGTGGAATGC
>JAYKIK010000134.1:0-14201 GCA_035284725.1 Synechococcus sp. | reverse complement strand
GGTGTTTCTAGCATAGTGGAACCACACTGATTCCATCCCGAACTCAGATGTGAAACGCTATAGCGGCGACGATACCTGTGGGGTAGCCTGCCGGGAAAATAGCTCAATGCCAAGCTTCTCTCTTATTTTAGAATTGAATACTGAATCAAAAGCTCTGTCTGGAAAAGTCAGGGCTTTTGATTTTGTAAATATGCGAAAAGCCGTCATTCTATATTGAACGGCCTGAATTAACTTATGGATACTTAAATTAAAAAACTAGTGATCATTCCTGCTAGCAGGATAAAGCCAACAAAAACATTTTCTTCAAAAAGTTTGTTGTATGTGCGTCGAGGTAAGTTAGGTTTACGAATTTTAAGGTATTGCTTCAGCCAGATACCAACGGCGATTGACCAGGTAATACCGTAGGTTAAAAGATTGATATTGAGTGTTTTGCCTAAAAAAGCTAAACAAGTAGCTGTTAAGATAAAGAAAGTTCCTACAGCCTCTGGAGCAAATTTACCAAAAAAAATAGCGCTTGAATTGATGCCAATCTTTAAATCATCTTCTCGGTCCGATAGGGCATAAATGGTATCAAAACCTAATGTCCAGAAAACGGTTGCCCCCCATAACAGCCATGTGGCAGAAGTTAGGTTTTGGGTTACGGCACTCCAACTAATAAGGACGGCAAAACCCCAGGCGATCGCCAAAACCAGTTGGGGAATCGGAAAGAAACGTTTTGCTAACGGATAAATGATAATGACGGGTACTGCGGCAACACAGAGCCAAAAACTTAGGGGATTTGTCCAGGGATTGAAATAAAAAGCTAGACCTGCGGCACAGAAGAAAAAAGTGATCGCCGTAATGATGCCAACTTTTACAGTAAGAGCTTTGGACGCGAGGGGACGAACTTTTGTGCGTTCTACCTGGGGATCAATGTCTCGATCCCAGAGGTCATTGATCACACAGCCCGCTGCACTAGTGGTGATTGCCCCCAGAATGATGACAAGTACTAATTTCCAATCGGGCTTTGCCTCCGCCGCAAGAAACACTGCCCACAAAGCAGGGATGATTAAAATCAAGCGGCCTGCCGGTTTATCCCAACGTAATAAATAGATAATTTTTTTCCAGGTAGGGTCAGAAACCATAGAATTTCAGCGGGAAAATGTTGTAAATAGTTAAGTAAAATGGAAGTAATCCCTAATAATAGAGAAGTCAGTACAGATGACAGACATAAATCATGGCCACTTCCGTCTATCAGCTTAAAACGAATTCTGCTCAATTTGCGCATGTGGGACAAGGAGAAGAATGCACCCTCGCAGCCATTGATATTGGCACTAACTCAATACACATGGTGATCGTGAAGATTCAACCCAGCTTGCCTGCTTTCACCATTGTGGCGCGAGAAAAAGACACCGTGCGCCTAGGGCATCGCGATCGCCTCACAGGGAATTTAACAGAGGCAGCCATGGATCGGTCCATTCAAGCCCTCCGGCGGTGCCAGGATTTAGCGACGAGCTTTCAAGTAGATTCCTTAGTGGCTGTGGCAACGAGTGCGGTACGGGAAGCCCCTAATGGTCGAGAATTTTTACAACGCATCGAAGCAGAACTAGGTTTGGAAGTTGATCTCATCTCTGGCCAAGAAGAAGCACGACGGATTTATTTGGGTGTCCTTTCAGCGGTTGATTTTAACCAACAGCCCCATGTGTTAATTGACATTGGTGGGGGTTCAACGGAAATTAGCCTCGTAGAGAGCCATGAAGCGCGCTTTCTCAGTAGTACTAAGGTGGGTGCTGTACGTTTAACCCAGGATTTTATTAGCACAGACCCCATCAATAACCGAGAATTCGCAGCGTTACAGGCCTACATTCGGGGAATGTTAGAGCGTTCTATTGAGGAACTACAGGAACATCTACAGCCCGGGGAGCAGGTGGGGTTAATTGGTACTTCCGGCACCATTGAAACGCTTGCAATGATGCATGCCATGGCAAATCTCGGCAGTATTCCAAATCCGCTCCATGGGTATACCCTATCTCGTCAAGATTTAGGTAAGTTAATCCAACAAATGCGGGAATTGAGCTGTCGGGAGCGGACTGCTTTGCCGGGGATGTCTGACCGACGGGCGGAAATTATTTTGGCCGGGGCGATGATTCTCCAGGAAGCGATGGATTTGTTGCAATTGAAGAAAATTACCCTCTGTGAACGGGCGTTACGGGAGGGGGTGATCGTTGATTGGATGCTTTCCCATGGCCTGATCGAAAGTCGGTTGCAGTACCAAAGTTCGATCCGGGAACGGAGTGTGATGGCGATCGCTAAAAAATACCGTGTCGATTTAGTCGCTAGTAAACGTACCGCAGACTTTTCCTTAAGCTTATTTGATCAGCTCCAGGGCATTCTTCACCAATGGGACGGAGAAGCGAGAGAAATGCTCTGGGCGGCAGCGATTTTACACAATTGCGGTCTTTACGTGAGCCATGCTGCCCATCACAAACACTCCTATTATTTAATTCGGAATGCAGAACTGCTTGGCTTCAATGAAACTCAGTTGGAAATTGTGGCAAATTTGGCCCGCTATCATCGCAAGAGTAGGCCCAAGAAAAAACACGAAAATTATCAAAATCTAATTCATAAAGAACACCGGCAAATGGTGAGTGAATTGAGCGCGATAATGCGTTTAGCCGTCGCCCTTGACCGACGACAGGTAGGGGCGATCGCCAGGGTGGATTGTGATTTTGAGGCAAAACAACGAATTCTCACCCTTAAACTCACACCGACCCACAGCGATGACCCCTGTGAACTGGAATTGTGGAGTTTGGACTATAACAAAGCCATCTTCGAGGAAGAATTTGCCGTTACTTTCGCTGTCCATCTATGCCCTTGAACTTTTACAATGGGAGATCCCGCTTCTCTTTTCTTGAACTTTAAGCGTTGTATTGGAGACAATCATCCCTGGTGACTAGCCCGGAACTCCCCTTACTGCTAACCTTGAGAAAAGATTTTTACCCATTTGACTAAACCTTTAAGAGAACAATTGTGGTTCTGAGTACTCCTAAAGCCGATCCTACCGCTGCTCCCTTTCCTACCCACCATGCTGCCAAATGGCCGGGTCTGATCAATGCGTACCGTCAATATCTGCCCGTTACGGATAGTACCCCCGTGGTGACCCTATATGAAGGCAATACGCCCTTGATCCCGATTCCCAGCATTGCCGCAGAAATTGGTCGTGGTGTTCAGGTTTACGCCAAATATGATGGTCTAAACCCTACCGGCAGCTTCAAAGACCGGGGGATGACCATGGCGATTACCAAAGCGAAGGAAGCAGGGGCCCAGGCTGTGATCTGTGCAAGTACTGGAAATACCTCTGCCGCTGCCGCTGCCTACGCGAGGCGGGCCGGTTTACGCGCTTTTGTACTCATTCCTGATGGTTATGTGGCCTTGGGGAAATTGGCTCAGGCTCTGTTGTATGGTGCAGAGGTGATCGCCATTGAAGGGAACTTTGATAATGCCCTCAGCATTGTGCGACAAATGTCCGAAAACTATCCTGTCACCCTAGTGAACTCCGTCAACCCCTATCGCCTCCAGGGTCAGAAGACAGCAGCCTTTGAAGTGGTAGATGCTCTCGGAGAAGCGCCAGATTGGTTGTGTATCCCCGTGGGGAATGCGGGTAATATCACCGCCTATTGGATGGGATTTTGTGAGTACCATGGGTTAAGTAAATGTACAAAACTCCCCCGGATGATGGGGTTCCAGGCGGCAGGTTCCGCACCATTTATCCAGGGTGGGCCTGTACATAATCCGGAGACCCTCGCCACGGCCATTCGCATCGGCAATCCTGTGAATTGGGATAAAGCCCATGGGGTACAAGCAGCAAGTCAAGGGGCATTTAACGCGGTAACCGATGCAGAGATCGTTGAAGCTTACCGCAAACTCGGAGCCAATGAAGGAATTTTTTGTGAGCCCGCTAGTGCAGCCTCGGTGGCCGGTCTGCTTAAGGTAAAGGAGCAAGTCCCTGCGGGGGCAACGGTGGTCTGTGTCCTTACGGGGAATGGCCTGAAGGATCCCGATGCAGCAATTACCCATAGTTTATCTAAAGGACAAACCGGAATTCCTGCCAACATCGAAGCAGTTGCCAAAGCGATGGGATTTTAGGTTGTAATTAAATTACCTCAAAAAAACTGTGCCTAAATCTGTCGAGGATTTGGGCTTTTTTCTAGGCAGTAAAACGAAAATGGCCTCATTATGTTAAGCCTGACCTCCACCCAAGTCGCACAACTCATCATCCATGCCCAGACCTGCTACCCGGAGGAATGTTGTGGCCTTTTGCTGGGACAAGGCAAAGTAATCCAGGAAATCTGGCCCACAGAAAATACCTGGACAGCAGATTTCCCAATGGATTTAAGTGCAATACCTCCGAGTCATCCAGAATCTCGCCGAAATCGATTTGCGATCGCCCCTGAAGCAATTCTTCAAGCTCAGAAATACGCCCGTGCCCAAGGATTAGCCATCATCGGCATCTATCACTCCCACCCCGACCATCCCGCAATTCCGTCTGAATATGACCGGGCGATCGCCTGGGAAAGATACTCCTATCTCATCCTGTCCGTGGAAAAACACCAGTTCAGCACCTATCGCAGTTGGGTACTTGATGGCGATCGCCAATTTCAAGAGGAAGCCATTCAGATCCTCCAGAGCGAAGTCGAATGCGTACAATAAAACTAACTGCATCCAGAGGTTTTCCCGATGAGAATACAACGTTGGTGGCGTCTTCTCCTCATTGTTTTAGCCTCCCTCGGCACTACATTTATCCTCGAACAATATAAACAATCTTCTCCCCTTGAATCTTCCTCTCCACCGACTACCCAGCAGGAACCTCTAGTCCTCACTCCAGGGACAAAAAATCCCAGCCCCGAAATCATCGAGCAACAAATTCATGAAAAAATCAATGCCTATCGGGTGAATTTAGGACTCAAGCCTCTAACCTTGGATTACCGCATTACCAATGAATCCCGCAAGTACAGCGCAAAGATGGCCTCCGGAGAAGCAACCTTTTCCCACGATGGTTTTGAAGGGCGAGCGAGTAACCTTGAAAAACAAGCCCTTCCATATGCCAGCGTTGCCGAAAATCTGGCGCTAATCCAAGGCTACGATGACGTTGCAACCGTCGCTGTCGAAGGCTGGATCGATAGTCCTGGTCATCACAAAAACATTGTGGGAGATTTTGATCTCACTGGTATTGGTGTCGTTAAAAATGAAGACGAAATATATTATTTCACTCAACTTTTCCTGAAGCGTCGCTAGCTTATTTCAAGCAATCAACAGTACATCTAGACGTTTTCATTAACACCTAAATTCGTCGACTGATCTGCGAGAAGTATGTCAGGAACGGATTCTGCATGAACAACGCTTAGTTCAAACCAAAATGTGGTGCCAATTCCCACTTCACTAATGAGATGAATTCGACTGTGGTGTTTATCAATAATATTTTTCACAATCGAGAGGCCTAGACCCGTCCCTTCGAGGGTGTGTACCCGATTTTCCACCCGGAAGAATCGCTCAAAAATAGCTTCTTGATCCTCCGGGTCAATGCCAATACCCGTATCTGAAATTTCAATGCGTACCTGATCTGGGTCATGGGGTACCTGGTAGGCCCTTACGCTTACCTGTCCTCCGGCTTGGGTAAATTTCAGGGCATTTCCCACTAGATTTGTTAACACTTGGAGCAGAAGGTCATAGTGCCCTAAAATCATCGGCAGATCTGGTTCTAGCTCATGGGTTAAGGTGATTTTCTTATCCCGCGCATTGAGTTGGTGGGTACGGAGGGTTTGCTCAATGGGTTGGGTAATGTCTACCTCATCCAGGCGATAGACCCGTGAAGATTCAAGCCGAGAAAGATCTAAAACGTCATTGACAAGGCGAGTGAGACGATCAGTTTCATTATTTGCTGTCTCGAGGAAGTCCTGACGTTGCTGCTCCGTGAGGTCATCACCATATTCATGGAGGGTTTCGATAAACGATTTGATATTGAATAGAGGCGTCCGCAACTCATGGGAAACGTTACTAATGAATTGACTCTTTGCTTTGTTGAGTTCTGCTTCTTTCGTAATGTCTTGGACGGTGATAGCAATACCGCGCACATTCGTTTTGCTTTTATCTAAGACCTCGGTGAGGAGAATCCGGATGGTTGTCGCCTCGGCAGGATTCTCCACCATGTCCTCTAGGGTAATTTTAAATTCGTTCCCCCGCACCAGTTCTTCCCGACTGCCTTGGATGGCATGGTGTTCAATCAAAAAGTCAGAATCGAGGTTTTCCCCAGCCGCAATTTGGTGGAGGGGACGGGTGATCTGGGTGGTTACAGAGGCGGGCAGATGGTGCAACACCGTTTCGCCAATAATTAAAGTCTCATCCCACTGAAAAATTTTCCGGGCTGTTGGGTTAGCCAAGATCACCCTAAGGTCAGTATCGAGGAGAATCGCACCATCGGCAATCGTGGTCACTAGGGTTTCGAGTTTTGCTTTTTCGGACGTTAGTTCCTCGATGTTTTGTTCTTCGTAGCTGGCGAGACGTTCTGCCATTTCATTGAAGTTGACAATTAGCTCCCCTAGTTCGCCGCCAAAGGGCAAATCAATGCGTTGTTCGAAGTTCCCAGCCGCAATATTCTTAACACCATCCAGAAGCTCTTTGATCGGTCGGGTAATCGTCAGAGCATTAAACACACCACCAAGAATTACCATCACCCAGATAAAGACAAAAACGGCCAGGGTTACGTCTCGGGTTAGGTTGGAGGAAGCAACCACGGTGGCATTGGGGTTAATGCCCACAACCAAGATGCCGAGGTATGCATCATTTTGGTGGAGGGGAACGAAGACATCGGTGATTTCCCCGTTGGGGGTGAGATGTTGTTTGGAGATGGGTAAAAAGCCTTGGGGATTGTAATCGTCTGGTGGAGTGATGCGTCGCTCGATGGTGAGACTGTTGTGGATTTCGGCTTCGGAGTAGGGGATGCCGTAAACGATTTTCCCGTCGGGATCGGCATAGATTATGTAGCGGACATTTTCAGTGCTGTTGTAGAAACGGTTGGTGAAAAGCGCTAAGTCGGAGAGGTTATGGTCAGCTACTAGGGGGGCAACATTGGCAGCGAGGAGTAGACCGAGGTCACTACCAAAGCGGGTGTCATTTGAGCGGGCATCTTGCTGGATAGAGTTCACCGCCCAAAAGGTAAAACCACTCATCAACAGGGACACGGCCAGGGTAGCGGCAGCCATGAGCTTGGTCTGCAGGGTAAATTCTGACCACCAGCGGGAGAGGATATTGCGGAGTTTGGTGATGAGGGCTAGCAAGGTGTTTTCGGGGGGTGAACGAACCAGATCAAGTTTGCTTTATTAAATACAATGTAACGTTTTGTTGCAAGTTATGCTTTTTTGATACGGTGACCAATGTCGCGTCGGTAGTACATTCCCTCAAATTGAACCTTCGGCACAGCCCGGTAAACATTGGCGATCGCCTGATCAAAATCTTGACCCCGGCACACAATCCCCAGAACCCGGCCCCCATCGGTTACAGGGGTGTCGCCTGCTATTAATTTAGTGCCCGCATGGAAAACTGTTGCCCCCAAGGCTTCAGCCTCTGCAATTCCTGTGATAACTTTGCCTTTTTCGTAGGCACCGGGATAACCCGCCGAAGCCGCTACGACACAAACTGCACTACCGTCGTACCATTGCAGCGGTGGGAAGTCCCCGAGGGTCTGGTTAATGCAGGCCAACATAATCTCATCTAAAGGCGTTTCCAGGAGGGGCAGGACGGCCTGGGTTTCGGGATCACCAAAGCGACAGTTAAATTCCAAGACCTTCACGGTACCATCGGGGGCAACCATCAAACCGGCGTAGAGAATGCCTCGGTAGTCGATGCCGCGATTCTGTAAGGTCTTGAGAGTGGCTTCCAGGACATCGGTTTGCACCTGGGTCATAATTTCGAGGGTTGCAATCGGAGTAGGAGCATAGACACCCATCCCACCTGTATTTTCCCCAGTATCCCCTTCGCCAATTTGTTTGTGATCCTGGGAGGGGAGGAGAGGACGGATCGTTTTCCCGTCGGTAAGGGCCAGAACAGATACTTCTTGACCCACAAGAAATTCCTCGACCACCAGGGTTTTGTAACCTTCTGCCCAGAGGCGATCGACGGCATTTAAGGCTTCTGCGAGGGTTTCGGCGACGATCACCCCTTTTCCAGCCGCAAGGCTATCGGCTTTCACCACAATGGGAGCACCCTGGGTTTGGATATAATCTTTAGCAGCTTGGGGATCAGAAAAGGTGCCGGATGCCGCGGTGGGTACACCGGCTTCGGTCATTAGATCTTTGGCCCAGGCTTTACTCGCTTCAATGATTGCCCCATCTTGTTTCGGGCCGAACACGGGGATGTTCCGTTCTGTTAAGAAATCCGCGAGGCCGAGGGATAGGGGCACTTCGGGGCCGACGGCAACAAAGGTGATGTCGTGGTCAGTGCAGGCTTGGGCGATGCCAGGGAAGTCATCAACGGCGACGGGAAGATTGAGGCAATTTTCCAGAAGAGCGGTGCCGCCATTGCCGGGGGTACAGACGACTTTTTGGACGTTGGGAGATTGGAGGAGTTTCCAGGCGATCGCATGCTCTCTACCGCCGTTACCCACCACAAGTACGTTCATTGTTGCTAGTTCAACCTTTTCTATCGATCAGTGCTTTATTCTATCGGAAGAATTCCCTTCTCCGGCATGCTGGGCGAATTGCCCCCTTGCCATGGGAAATAACATAAACTTTGGAACAATCTTTGCGGGTCAGGCCCTGTGATCAATCCTCAGAATGAGTTCACCCGTACTTTAAAACAGTTTCTGGGCAAGCATTTCTGGCCTGGGATTAATCTGTTGATTTGTGGGGTGGCGATCGCCTTTGTCTGGCAAAAATTTCGACGGCTTAACTGGGCAATGGTTTGGGACAATCTCAATCACCTTGCCATCGGTCAGCTGGGTCTAGCGGGATTTTTTGTCCTATGTAGCTACGGGGCGATCGCCAATTATGATCTGCTGGCTTTTCGTTACCTCAAGCGCAACCTGGCCTGCTACAAAATTGCCTTTGCTGGATTGGTGACTTATGCCATTAGCCCGAATGTGGGTTTTGCTTTTCTATCGGGCAGTGTGCTCCGCTATCGCCTATATCGTCACTGGCAGGTATCCCATTTAGACATTGCCCAGGTGATTGCCTTTAGCAACTTAACTTTGTGGGTGGGGTTGTTACCCGTTAGCGGGCTGATTTTTTCATTTTTTGATTTTCCTTTGCCGGCCGCGATTCAACTCCCCATTTTTTCGCAATCATTCAAAGATTTTGGTATTTTCTGTTTATTGCTCAGTGCTCTATATAGCATTGGCACCCTTATTTTTAGACGACCTTTAACCTGGAAAAATTATCAATTTCACTTTCCATCCTGGTGGATTTCCCTCCAACAGGTATTGACTTTCAGCTTGGACTGGGGATTTGCTGCCCTAGCGCTCTATGGACTCCTCGGAGCACCCATGGCATTTCCCCGATTTTTCGGGATTTATGTTTTAGCAATGGTGGCAGGCCTAGTCAGTACAATTCCGGGGGGACTGGGAGTTTTTGAGACAGTGATGCTCTTTTTTTTAGTCTCGAATCAGGCCGAGGAGAGAATTTTGGCCACTTTGATTGTCTTTCGGGCATTGTATTATCTACTGCCCTTTGCGATCGCCGTTGCCGCGCTTCTTTACTTTGAATATCGTCAGTCAAAACGAGCTTGAGCCTTGAAAAAAAGAATTGCATTGTTTTTATACTTCTTGTAACAGTTGAATCAACTCATCAGTAGATAACTGGCCGCCCGCATCGGTCCCTTCGAGGAGGCTATTGGCAAGATCCCGTTTATGGCGATGGAGGTCGACAATTTTCTCCTCAATTGTATTTTTAGCCACAAGGCGATAGATGGTCACTGGGCGCTGTTGTCCCATACGATGGGCACGATCACTGGCTTGATCCTCCACAGCAGGATTCCACCAAGGGTCCATATGAATCACATAATCTGCCGCCGTGAGATTCAACCCTGTCCCGCCAGCTTTCAAGCTAATTAAAAATACATCTCCTTCTCCTGCTTGAAAGGCGTTAATGGCCTGCTGTCGTTTCTTTTGGGGGGTCCTGCCATCGAGGTATTGGTAGGTGATCTTTTTTTGTGCAAGATAGTCCCGCAAAATAGCCAGATGATCAACAAATTGACTAAATACGAGTGCCTTATGGTGATTACTTAGCAATTCCTCTAGGGTCTCTCCGAATACCTGTAGTTTTGAACCAGTGAGTGTTGTATTGGGGACCACCAACCGGGGATTACAACACATTCGCCGCAGGCGCATAATCTCTGCTAAAACCTGTAAATGCTTAGCCCCCGCTGCGGCTTGAGTTCCCATCAATTTGTCTAGGGCATCCCGCCTTAGGGCTTCATACATCGCCATTTCTTCTGGATTTAGCGCTACAGATAAGGTGATTTCAGTACGTGAAGGCAACTCTGTGAGAACCTGAGTTTTAGTGCGTCGCAGAATAAAAGGCTTAATCAACTTTTGGAGGCGTAACTTAGTTTCTCGATCTCGGGACAGCTCAATGGCATTGGCAAAACGCTCATTGAACTTCTTTCTGGAACCCAACAGGCCAGGATTAATAAAACGGAAAAGACTCCATAGTTCCCCCAGGTGATTTTCAATGGGGGTGCCTGTCGTAATAATCTTAAAATCCCCCTGGAGTTGTGTCGCTGCTTTTGCACGCTTAGTGGCACTATTTTTAATCGCCTGGGCCTCGTCCAAAACAATGGTGCACCAGTGGGCCCCTGCCAAGATGGCTGCGACTTCATCCTGTTGTAATAGGCCATAACTACAAATCACCAAGTCGAAGGGCTTTAATTGATCAATGGTTGTTTGGCGATCGCCACTACCAAAGAGAATCGGATTCAGGGTCGGCGCAAAGGTGAGTGCTTCCGAAATCCAATTCGGACACACGGAAGTGGGGGCAATGACTAAGCTGGGGCCTTGAGGAGCTCGGGCAAGCAGAGCGGTCAATGTTTGGAGGGTTTTTCCGAGACCCATATCGTCGGCAAGGCAGGCCCCCATTTGCCAATGGGCCAGTCGCATCAACCAATGGTAACCTTCAACCTGATAATCCCGTAATTCTGCTTGGAGGGTGGAAGGGACCTCAATGTGAATTGCATCACTATTGCGGATTCGCTCAATATGCTTGCGCCAATGCTCGTCAGCATCTAGCTGAATTTCATCGGTAAATTCATCCAGGGCAAAGGCCGCTAGGGGATGGATCCGGAGTTGATTCTGATGAACATCAGAAAAGGCGCGTAGATCATCAAGGCGACGGCGAAACTCATCGGTTAAGGCCAAAAATTTGCCCTGATCCAGCTGAATAAATCGCCCTGGTGTGTTTTCCAATAACTTGAGGAGATGTTGCATATCTAAGATAAGCTCATCACTGAGATGAAGCTCACCATCGAGGGCAAACCAATCCTGCTGTTGTCGGATCTGGGCTTGGAAGTTACTAGCACTTGCATAGTGGGTAATGCTGAACTTTTCTCCCTGGGGCCATTCCACCACAAGGCGATCGCCCATCTGTTGTAAACTGGCGAGCAATTCTAGGCAATCCTGGGGGTCTTCCACTAACAATTCCCCAGCCTCACGGGTTGCATCCATCAGAATTGGACAGGCTTGTAAAACATCAAAAGCTAAGCCAGCCTCTTCCTCAAAGTCTCGCTGGGTCTGTAGCCGTTCCCCGGCCACTTCTGCCACCACCAGTTCCCCTCCTTTACCAGGATGATAGTAAGGACCCTGTTCCCCAAAGGGACAAACTAAAATCGATACCCTAAGGCCCTCTTTAAAGGGGAATAAGTGAATATGGGGGGTTGCTTGTGCCTCCACCGTCCGGGCAGCAATATTGCTGCCACCAATATCAGAATGAATGGTCAGCAGATTGGCCATGCCATTAATCGCGGCCAAAACTTGCTCTTTTGCTTGAAGGGGAACCGTCAGATGGTTGTCTGGCCCCAATACTTCTGCTACCCGTAAAAGTTCTGGGGTTAAAGGATAGACCCTCAGCCGTGTTGGGGTTTCCTGTACAGTAATGATTTCGACATCCTGAGAAGCTGGATCGAGTGGCGGCTCTAAAGACAGGGCGAGTTGCTCCTCTGAGCGTTTTTCTACCCGCAGTTGCACCTCCCCTTTTTTGACATCTAGACGAATCGTCGGGCGGTCCTTGAGGTAAACATGGGCGTGATCTACCAAAGCCAAGAGGACGCTTTCTTTCCACTCGTAGGTTACATCAGAGCCATAGTAGTTATAGTTACGATAGCTTTTGAGGTAATTGCAGATATTGCGATCCTGGGGAGTAAAGTAGCTAAAGGTTTCTAATTCTTCCTGAAGGCGTCGTTTGGCGATCGCCCGTCCTCTACCCCACTGACCATTGGTTTTAATTTTTTGCTCACGGGCTTCTAAATCCAGCCAGCCGGCGTCAATGTCCAAAAACCAAGCCAGTCGCGTCTCTCCTTCTATCCGGGTAGGTTGATGGCTACTGCCTAAATTTGCCAGGGCATTGAGGCTCAATTCCCAAGGTTCTTTGGTGGGGAAAAGATTTTGCCAACTATGCCATTGGTTATCACCCTGCAACTGGCGTACTTTCTCCTGACAGGCATTAACTTGTTTATTCGATAATGCCGCTTGACTAGCTACTTGAAGATCCATAGTGACGGCAGCGAGCCACCGATAATGGTATTTTTCAGACCGGGAGAGAATTGTGTTGAGCTGATGCTGAATCTCTTGTTGCGCTTGCTCGGAGGGGGAGCGATCGCCATAGATTTTTGCTAAAGCCACGAAAAACCGTGCCAATGGAGGTGTTGTTTCTGCGAAGGGGATGTTGATCAAGATCTGCCGCGCCGCCAGTCGACATTGTTGAATGGCAATAACTTGAAAGAGGGCCTGGTAAACAGAGGCTAACTCTGGGGTTGCGGTCTGGGCAGAACCACTGAGCTCACTGGCTAGGACGAGGGATTGGGGCTGATTATGTTGGAGAAGGGCGAGGATATAAAAGACCTGGGCCAGCTGCTCCCAAATCAACCACTGCCGCGGGGTGATTTGCTTTTTCGCCTGTTTTTGAGCTTGGGCATAGAGTTGAATGCTGGCGTCGATGTCCCCTTGGATACACTTCAGCCATCCCTGTAACTGTAATGACCACTGGGATGAAGCCCAGCTTTGACTGAGCACTGTTTCTGCTTCGGACAAATTCCCTTGGAGTAAATGGGCACAGATAATCGCAAATTTGCCGATGTCAGACGCTGATTCCCGATACAAAGTCGCTTCGAGGGTAACCAGATTCAGAGAAATGTCATCGAGGTTAAACAATGCCCGTTGTAGATCGTCAATCAACAGCATTGCCGCAATCCGTGGTGCGATCCCTTGCATGATGTTCGGCTCGGCTAAGCGATTGGTGATTGTTTCAAAAATGATTCCTGAGGTGGTCGACTCTGGCGCTACTGCCCTAACATGCCAAAAAGATTGGTTTTGTTTCCACACCCGTTGCATATCTTCGTTGTATTGATCAACGCACAGCTGTAGAGTATCTGGATCATCTTGATATACAGTAAGGCGAGCAACCTGGAAGCAATCTTCAAAATCCCGAAAAACTGTAAACTTTTTGAGCTTAGCAAGCCCTAGATCAAAGACCTTCTGCACCACCGTGGCGATCGCCGCCAATTTTCCCTGTTGGGCTAATGCTGCTGTAATCGGCTCCGCCACCAGGGGGTTACACCGTGACCCCTTGCCCCGTTCGGCAATGATTAACTGTTCCTTTTCCAGGGCTTTTACATGGGGACGCAAGCTCACTTCAGTCAATGGGGTCTGACCGCCTAATTGATTGAGGCACTGCACAATCTTGGCCCGATTACTGCAGCCGTAAATAACTGCCATGAGCTCCATGATGCTTTGCTCAATTGACGAACATCTCTCATAGGTCTGCAGGAGCTGCCTTTGTTTTTTGAATGAACTGACCATATCGTGGAGATTCAGAATGACGAAAGTGATTATTCCCGGGGATGGAGATCGCCTTTAGCAAGGTCAATCAGGCCACTAGATTAACCGCTTGAAATATAGATTGGAACGGGGCCCGGGCGATCTCTGCTAGCTCTAAACCCTGCCTAAAAATCTCGTCAATGGG
>JAYKIK010000133.1:0-4382 GCA_035284725.1 Synechococcus sp. | reverse complement strand
CCCTTCAGTGACCCAACAGGGTTCTGGTAAGATGTTGAAGGCTTCTATTCCTGATAACAATGCCATCGACACGCGCAAAAATAGCCGTAGACGCTATGGGGGGAGATTATGCTCCAGACGAAATCGTTGCTGGGGCAATCCGAGCCGTAGAAGAACTTGATGTAGAGGTTTTTCTCGTCGGTGACCCTGGCCAGATTCAAAAATATCTAGATGAACACACTTCCACCGCTGCCGAGTTTCTCCATGTGGTAGAAGCAGAAGGAGTTGTCGAGATGTGTGAAGAACCCCTGGTGGCCATCCGACGCAAGCCCAAAGCCTCCATTAACGTCTCCATGCAGCTTGTCCGAAAACAGCAGGCCGATGCTGTCGTTTCCGCAGGTCATTCTGGGGCAGCCATGGCTTCAGCCCTTCTGAAATTAGGACGTATTAAAGGCATTGACAGACCGGCGATTGGGGCCGTTTTTCCCACCTTAGATCCAGAGCGTTCCGTAATTGTGCTGGATGTGGGCGCGAATGTGGATAGCCGCCCGCGCTATCTCGAACAGTTTGCCCTGATGGGAACGATTTATAGTAAGTATGTTCTTGGCAATAAAGAACCCCAGGTAGGACTTTTAAATATTGGCGAAGAACCTTCTAAGGGAAATGAACTCGCCCTGAAAACCCATGAGCTTTTGAGTCATAATCCGGCAATTCCCTTTAAAGGCAATGCCGAAGGACGGGATGTGCTGTCTGGGGAGTTTGATGTGGTTGTCTGTGATGGTTTTACAGGCAATATTCTCCTGAAATTCGCGGAATCCGTAGGCTCCGTACTACTGCAAATCCTCAAGGAGGAAATCCCCCGGGGGGTGCGAGGCAAACTCGGGGCGGCGATCTTAACCCCCAACCTCAAACGGATCAAGCAACGCATCGATCATGCTGAACATGGTGGCGCACTGCTCTTTGGGGTTGCGGGTGTCTGCATTATCAGCCATGGGAGTTCTAAGGCACCTTCTATTTTTAATGCGATTCGTTTAGCGAAAGAGGCCATTGATAACCGGGTCATTGAACGGATCCAAAACTACACAGAGGAGCACCAAGCGCTGATCGACCAGGCAAATCAGACGATCAGCTTATCTGAAGTTGCCACCGGTGCCACGATAGAAAAAAGTGAGTGAATGGATTACTATCATCAGATGAATCATCCCTGTGGAAGAAGAGGAGTCGAGCATTGAAATTTGATGGGGCAGGTATTGCCATTACAGGAAGTGGCTCTGCCACACCGAACGCGGTTGTCCATAACGATGATTTAAGTCAGCTCGTCGAAACTTCTGATGAGTGGATTCGCACCCGTACCGGGATTCGCAAGCGTCATCTGCTCTCAGAAAGCAGCAGTTTGAGTGAACTAGCTGCTGAAGCCGCAAAAAAGGCGATCGCCGCAGCCCATCTACAACCGGAAGAAATTGATTTAATTCTCCTCGCCACCTCTACCCCCGATGATTTGTTTGGCAGCGCCGGGAAAGTACAGCATCTGATCGGTGCGAAAAATGCCGCTGCCTTCGACCTCACCGCTGCCTGTTCTGGGTTTGTATTTGGCCTTGTGACCGCGGCTCAATATCTCCGCACAGGGACTTTTCAAAACATTGTCGTGATTGGTGCGGATGTCCTATCCCGTTGGGTGGACTGGGGCGATCGCACTACCTGTGTCCTCTTTGGGGATGGGGCCGGGGCAGTGGTGTGCCAGCACAGCTCTCAGGATCAGTTGCTCGGCTTTGAGATGTACAGCGACGGCAGTCAAAATGGCTGTTTAAACCTCGCCTACGAAAGCCATCCGAAATATTTAATTCATGATGTGTCGATCCAGAAAGGCAGCTACCAGGCGATCTCGATGAATGGCCGCGAGGTCTATCGCTTTGCTGTTGCAAAGGTGCCAGAAGTGATTGAAAAAACATTATTTCGAGCCAATTTAACAACGGCAGATATTGACTGGTTGATTCTCCATCAGGCCAACCAACGAATCATTGATGCGGTGGCAAAACGGCTAGATTTAGCATCAGAAAAAGTTATTGCCAACCTCCATGAATACGGCAACACTTCCGCAGCTTCGATTCCCATTGCCCTAGATGAAGCGGTACGGGCCGGCAAAATCAAACCGGGTCAAACGGTTGCCACCTCTGGCTTCGGGGCAGGTTTATCCTGGGGTTCGGCCATTTTTAAATGGGGAATGCCGCATTAGTTACGCGAGGAGCGATCGCCATGCTCATCAAAAAGTAAAGTTTAACTTTTGGTGGGCTCAGGAGGCAGTAAGTCCCGCGACTTCGACGACTCGGCTGAGCTCGCCGAGTCATCGAACGCTGACCCTACGGGTACAGCGTCGGGAGGATGTCACGTAGTCGGCGTTAGGGTGACGATTCCGTAAGCCTCTGGATTGAGATATTTCTGTACAGATTGTTGAATAGTGTCGAGGCTGATGCCTTGGAGTAATTCAGGGTAACGGAGGGCAGGTTCGAGATCCCGCAGGAGGGAGTAATAATAACCATATAAATTGGTGCGATCGCTAGGTCGTTCATTTCCGAAAATAAAGCGGTTTGCCACCTGGGTTTTGACCCGTGCTAATTCATTCGGCTGGATTGAATTTTGGCGAATGGTTTGAATTTGTTCAATGATGGCAGCCTCTACGGCAGGGATATTTTCCGCAGGTAATTGGGCAGAAATATAGAAAACTCCCTGGTGCTTTTGGGTAAAATTACTGACGCTAATTTGTGTTACTAAACCCTTTTTCTCTCGCAAATCCTGTACAAGGCGCGAAACTTTTCCTTGGCCCAAGACCGTTGCCAGAATATCAAGGGCATAGGTTTCTTCTAAATCCGTTAATCCGGGCACCCGCCAGAGCATTACCAAGCGGGCCTGCTGCAAGCCTTCATCTTCATAATGGCGACGCACAACAGTTTCAAAGGGAGCTTCCGGGCTGAGATCTGTGAAACTGGGGACAGGGGAAGCGGGCTGGGGATGATGGAGTTTGTCAAAGGCTTCAGCAACAAGATCAATCAGGCGATCGCCTTCTAAGTTACCGGCAACGGCAGCTGTCATTCGTGGGGGCTGGTACCAAAATCCATGGAAATCTCGCATTTGTTGGGCTTCGAGATTTTCAATCACCTGACTGGGGCCGAGCACAGGGCGACGGTAGGGCAACCGCTCAAACCCCGTTTCAATGGCACGGAAATAGGTGCGGCGGCGGGGATTATCATCGGAGCGGCGAATTTCTTCTAGCACTACATGGCGTTCCCGTTCAAAGGCAGCATCGGGAATGCTTGGATTTAACACCACATCCAGTTGCAGGGGGGCCAGTTCTGCAAAATCCTGGGGCGCACAGGTGATGTAGTAATGGGTATATTCTTGGCTGGTGGCGGCGTTGGTAACAGCTCCTTTGGCTTCGATGCGCTGCTCAAATTCTCCATTGCCCAGTCTTGGCGTTCCTTTAAACACCATATGTTCGAGAAAATGAGCCATGCCGTTGATACTATCGGCTTCCACCGCAGAACCAATATTCAGCCACACATTAAGACTCACCGCTTCCACCGGCACCTGTTCCGCAATGATTGTTAAGCCATTGGGGAGGGTTTTGATTGTTGGTTGGTTGAGACGTGGGGTGGGCACTAGGATAGAGGTCATGGAGCGAAGAGTTGGCAACTCAGAGTTTTTCGTGTATTTACTTTAACGCAATGTCGGTAATCGAGTTTTTACAGGGTTTTTTCGGCGAAAGGTTCTTAGGCTTCTTCCTGGCCATAACCCAGTTAGGGAGTGAAAAAGCTTATTTGCTGCTATTGGGGCTGTACTACTGGCTGGTGGATCCCCGTCAGGGCAGATTGGTGACCCTCATCCTTGTGGCAAGTGTCATGAGCAACATTTTTTTAAAACAGGCTTTTGCTCTCCCCCGTCCCTATGTGCTCAATCCAGCGGTCATGACCCCAGAGGCTTTGCACACAGCAGGTAGTTTTAGTTTTCCTAGTGGCCATGCCCAGGGGATTACGACTTTCTGGGGGGCGATCGCCTTTTTGCAGCAAAAACGTTGGCTTTGGATTTTCGAGATCCTGATTATCGTTTTAGTTTCCCTCTCGCGGCTATATTTAGGAGTACATTTTCCGGTGGATGTGGCAGCGGGCGTGATCCTGGGCATTGGCTGGATTGCCCTGGGGTTATGGCTCAACAGATTCCAAGACCGACTCCCCAAGCAACTGGGACAAAGACTCGGTGTTTGGCTCCTGGGGGGATTAATGGTGATCGCCTTTCCCAAATACGGTGATATTCTCGGCATTTTCTGTGGCTTTCTGCCTATTCCGACAAGCCAATGGCAACCTCCGCCCAAAATTGGCAGCAAAATCGGCCTGGGACTGAGTAGTCTCGTA
>JAYKIK010000132.1:0-12737 GCA_035284725.1 Synechococcus sp. | reverse complement strand
CCCCACATAACAGGCCGCCATGGTGAGTTGATAGAGATCCGTGAGCAAGTTGTAATCTGTGGCAGTAATGCCTAAATTTTCCTGGGCCATGGTGCGTCTTGCGCCTCCAGCGATCTATCAAGTGTTTATTTTACAATAAAAAATCCTAATTATTGCTTTTGGGGGCAAATGTTAAGA
Source organism: Synechococcus sp. (assembly GCA_035284725.1). Classification (GTDB taxonomy): domain Bacteria; phylum Cyanobacteriota; class Cyanobacteriia; order Cyanobacteriales; family MRBY01; genus MRBY01. Next base: position 12,560 of record JAYKIK010000132.1, on the reverse strand, counting down.
TCCCCTTAGAAAGTTCAGGGAGAACGACGTATGGCGACCCAGCACCAGCGGCGATCGCAAAATGTACCCGGTGACTTTTATGTCGACAGTAGCTGCATCGACTGTGATACCTGCCGTTGGCTAAGTCCAGAGATTTTTAACCGCCAGGACCAACAATCCGCTGTTTACCACCAGCCCCAAAATTCCAGTCAAAGACGCTCCGCGCTCCAGGCGCTCCTTGCTTGTCCGACGGCTTCCATCGGCATAGAAACGCCCCCTGAAGACCTCGCAGCCGTCCAAGAGGAATTCCCTTTACCCATCGTCGAAAATATCTTTTACTGCGGCTACCATTCCCGTAAATCCTTTGGGGCCGCCAGCTATTTTATCCAGCATCCAGAGGGCAATATCCTTGTAGATTCCCCCCGGTTTCAACCGGCCCTCGTGAAACAATTGGAAGCCTTGGGAGGCGTGCAATATCTATTTTTAACCCACCGGGATGATGTGGCCGACCACCAAAAATTCCATGACCATTTCGGTTGCGATCGCCTTTTACACCGGGCCGACCTCCAGGAAAAAACCCAGGAAGTAGAGATTGTTCTTGAAGGGACTGAACCGATTCCCTTTCTTTCGGATTGTCTGATAATTCCGGTACCAGGCCATACAGAAGGCCATATGGTGTTGCTCTACCGTAACCAATATTTATTCACCGGGGACCACCTCGCCTTTTCCGCTAGATTAGGCCATCTCATAGGTTTCCGGAACCATTGTTGGTACTCCTGGACCAAACAGATCGAATCTATGAAAAAACTCCCCCCTTATCCTATTCGTTGGATTTTGCCGGGTCATGGTCGCCGCTACCACACAGCGCCCGAGCAACTCTATCAGGATTTAGCCGCTTGTATTCAGTGGATGGAGTCGGTGGCATGAGTGTGACATTGTTCTGGTTGGTGGCGATCGCCAGTAATCTTTGTCTTGTGGCGGTCAATTGCATCCTCTGGCGTAAAATCCGCCGCTGGCACCATAATCTTCGTCTCAGTCGGCAACGGTTTTCCCTAAACGAACGAAAGATTCAAATTATCGTCGAAAACCTTGTCCACCAAGCGGACGTCATCCCAGCTACTACCCGACAAATTCAAATAAAAAGGCAGCAGGGTCAACACATCATTGTCCAGATTAAGCTGCTACAACAACTGCTCCGGGCCCTGATTTTTATCCGCCGCCGCCTTTAAGTTTTGGGACTGGCCTAATTCAACGTCTTTAAGTAGTCCGTCAACCGCGTTAAAGTCCGTTCATTTTCAGCGGGTGTACCCACACTGATCCGCAGACCACCCCCCGTATGGCGAATCAAGGTTCCTTGACGTTTAAGACCTTCTACAAGGTTTGCCAGGGCCTGATCCTGAGCTTCCATGGCCGGTTGAAGACGACCGTAAAGGAAATTGGCATCGCTTGGCCACACGCGGAAATTAGGTAATTGCGTCAAGGCTTTATGGAGTTTTTCCCGTTCCCGTTGGGCTTCGGGGATCGTTTCTAAAAGGCGATCGCTATGGTTGAGGGCCACCTGAGCCGCCGCCTGGGAAAAGCTGGGGAGGTTGTAGGGTAAGCGCACCTTTTCAAGGGCCTGGATAATCTCTAAATTGCCTACGGCATAGCCCACCCGCAGTGCTGCCAGTCGGAAAGCCTTAGAAAATGTCCGCAGCACCACCCAGTTCGGCCGCTGTAGAATCTCTGCGACCAAGGTTTTTTGACTAAATTCAAAATAGGCCTCATCGACCACCACCAGGATATTTGTGGGTAAAGCTTGGAGCCAGGCGATTTCCGCCGTTGTCAAACATTGGCCCGTCGGGGAATTGGGATGCACTACAAACACCACCCGCACCGGTGCCCCCTGGGGATTTTCGATCGCTTTTTGGGCGGCGGCCAGATCCCAGCTAAAATCTTCCGGTTGTCGGGCGATCGCCATTGTCTTAATACCTAGGGTTTGCGCCAAAATCCGGTACATGGAAAAAGTTGGTTCCGCCACCAGGATTGAACCATCTCCCCCCAGACAGGTGGCAATCAACAAGGAACGAATTAACTCATCGGAGCCATTCCCCACGGAGATATGGGCCCCTTGAATTTCGTCAGTCAAATTTCCAGAACGGTTGACATAGTTGGCAATGGTTTCCTTAAGTGCACTATGGCCCCCATCGGGATAACGATTCGTCGCAATTTGGGTCTCGTAATGCTGGGCCAGAAGCCGCTTTAGATCTTCGGGTAAATCATAGGGACTTTCATTGGTGTCGAGGATATCTACCGGCGTTTGTACCGGCCCGCCTGGGTGAGATACATAGGCTTTGAGTTGGGCTAAATCAGAACGCAAAAAGGACATAGGTGCTGTGCAGAAAGGAAGAATGAAAATCAATTCCCCAAGGGCATTGAAACGAACGCAAATGAAATGTAATCAATCTGTAAAATCGATCATAAGTGTGAACTACCCGACGCTCATTGCTAGGCAATAGAGCGCGGGCTTCCTGTTTCAACGGGAACTGCATCCAACAAAACAGACGTTTTGCCAGGTTGTCTTACACTCCCTCCACGGGCAGTATCGCTGGTTCCCAACGACAATACTTGTACTGAGTCCAGTCGAAGTATCCGCAAGCCTTCATTTCTGATATTGATTGCCGCGTTGATGTCCCTGTCGTGATGAGTGCCACACCCCTCACAATCCCAGGCACGGACATCTAGCGACAAACTCCCTACACGGTTGAGACACACATGGCAAGTTTTGGAACTCGGAAAGAAACGGTCAACTTCCAGGTATATCTTTCCTTCCCACTCCGCCTTGTATTTGAGCATTGTGCAAAACATTCCCCAGCCCGCATCACTAATTGCTTTGGCTAAATTATGATTTTTCACCATGCCTTTCACATTGAGATTTTCCACCACAATCACTTGGTTTTCGTTTACTACCTTGCGGGATAGCTTGTGGAGAAAATCTCCCCGACAGCGGGCAATCTTGCCATGGACTTTTGCCACCGCAAGCCTCGCCTTTCGTCGATTTTGACTCCCTTTCTGTTTCCGAGAAAGTCTCTGTTGTTTTCGCTTTAGGTTCCGTTGATGCTTCGCAAAATGCCGGGGGTTAGCAAACTTAGAGCCATCACTGGTAATCGCAAAGTGAGTTAACCCCACATCAATACCTACAGCCTTACTGGTCGGCATCGACTCAACCTTTTCCTGGCCGTCATCCACCAACACGGAAGCAAAATATTTTCCATCAGGGGTTCGTGAAACTGTGACGGTCTTTATCGTTCCCTCAAAAGGACGATGGACGAGACAGTGGACAGCACCAATCTTAGGTAAATGCAGATAATCTCCATCGAATTTGACATTCTGGGGGTAGCTAATCGACTGCCTGCCATGCTTCGACTTGAACCGAGGCAACATCGCCCGTTTTTCAAAGAAGTTTTTGTAAGCCGTCGAAAGATTGAGGGCAACTACCTGAAGACATTGAGAATAGGGTTCCTTTAGCCATTCATACTCTTTTTTGAGAGCAGGCAGGAGCCCCTGAATATAGCCACGGGATAAACCTTTCCCCGTTGTTTGGTAAGTCTGCTGACACAAATGAAGCGCATAGTTCCAAAACCACCGCGCACAACCAAAAGATTTCGCGAGGGAAACCTGTTGGTTGGTAGTCGGATAAATTCTGTACTGGTAAGCGCGGTACATTTATCAGGATAAACCAAAAGTGATAAGTAAATGATAGCATAAGATAAATGGCTTGTCTCATCCCCATCGAGGGGAGTCGACAAGCGCAGGATGTCCGTGTTGTTGCTGAGTTTACCGAAGCATCCGTTCGGCTGACGCTCACGAAAGCCCGATGCTGAATTAAAATTACAGCGTTCGACTGAGCTCACGCCGAAGTCGCGGGACTTACTGCCTCCCGAACCCACCAAAAGTTAAGGTTGCGTTATGTAAAAATAACGTTGGTGCAGTTGGGAGTCGCCTTAGCCTAAAAATTGAGAATTTTCCTGTACCGTTATTTCTTGTTTTCCACCCCCTATCTAAACGCAAATCACCATGAAATTGGCAGCCAGAGTCGGTCAAATTAAGCCTTCAATTACCCTCACAATCTCTGCAAAGGCAAAAGCTATGAAGGCGGATGGCATTGATGTCTGTAGCTTTAGTGCTGGGGAACCGGATTTTGACAGTCCCGATCACATCAAAGCGGCTGTAAAAAAAGCCCTCGATGAAGGGAAAACGAAGTATGGGCCCGCCGCAGGGGAACCAGCCCTCCGCCAGGCGATCGCCAAGAAATTACAAACGGAAAACAACCTACCCTACAATGCCGAAAATGTGATCGTCACCAACGGTGGCAAGCACGCCCTCTATGGTTTGATGATGGCTCTGATTGAACCGGGGGATGAGGTGATTATCCCGACGCCTTATTGGTTAAGCTATCCAGAAATGGTGATCCTTGCGGGTGGTACCCCCATCCTTTTAGAAACCACGGCGGCCACGGATTATAAGGTCACCCCCGACCAGCTGCGCAATGCCATCACTGATCCAACCAAACTGTTCGTGTTTAACTCCCCCTCGAACCCCACCGGTGCCGTCTACAGTCCTGCCGAAGTGGAGGCGATCGCCCAGGTCTTGGTAGAAAAACAGATTTTAGTGGTCGCTGACGAAATCTACGAAAAAATTCTTTACGGAGATGCCGTCCACCGCAGTATTGGCTCTGTTAGTGCGGAAATTTTCCCCCTGACCATTACCTGCAACGGCTTTGCCAAAGCATTTTCCATGACTGGCTGGCGTTTGGGTTATATTGCTGGCCCCCTGGAATTAATTAAGGGCATGACGACGATTCAAAGTCACAGCACCTCCAACGTTTGTACCTTTGCCCAATATGGGGCGATCGCCGCCCTGGAAGGAGGCTTGGATTGTGTGAACGAAATGTTAACGGCCTTTAGTAAGCGGCGGGAAATAATGTTAGCAGCGATCCGAGATTTGCCGAATTTGACCTGTCCGTCCCCCGATGGCGCTTTCTATCTCTTTGTTGATGTCCAAGCCTACGGCCTCGATTCCCTCAGTTTCTGTAAACAACTCCTCGCAGAACAACAGGTAGCCGCTATCCCCGGTGTTGCCTTCGGCAATGACCACTGCATCCGGCTCTCCTACGCGACGGATCTCGCCACCATCGAAAAAGGCATGACCCGTTTAGGAAAGTTTCTCCAGTCCCTCTAGGGAAGGTTTTTGCCGAAGCCCGACCCTGGCTGTTATAAATCAGGGGTAAATTTTTGAGGGTTTCCATGGCCGACATTGAAGATCAGTCCCCCCCGAACCTTGACCCCGACATAGGGAACGTCGCCACGACTGCCCAAAGTATGGATTTAAGGCAGGAGAAAAATTCTGGCGTTGCCGAAGCTGGCACATCTGAATCAAGCACTCCAGAAACGCCTAGCCTAAGCCTCCAATTCGGCATTGAGGACGATCACCTCACCCTTGTTCTCCCCACCACTGAAATCCAGGTGATTGAGAATTGGGAACCCATCTGGGCCGACGTGCGGGAACAGTTAGCAGCGGCAGGGGATTTCCCAGTGGCCCATGTTCATTTAGTGGCCCAAAATCAACTGGTGGATGGACGCCAACTCCAGGCATTAGCGGATCTTCTCAAGCCCCACGACCTGAAGCTCAAACTGGTTTACACTAACCGACGGCAAACAGCGATCGCCGCAGCAACAGCGGGCTATAGCGTGGATCAAGATCCCCCTAACCAACTCCTGGCGGATGTTCCCCTCAAATTAAAGCCCCTCCAAGCCCCGGAAAAGGAACCTACGGTGTTATACATTGACCAGACCGTCCGCTCCGGCGTAGAAATTGTTCACCCTGGCTCGGTGATTGTGACGGGGGACGTGAATCCAGGGGGGAGTATCATCGCAGAAAAAGATATTGTGGTGTGGGGCTGTTTGCGCGGTGTTGCCCATGCGGGGGCGAAAGGCGATCGCTCCGGTCGAATTATGGCGCTGCAAATGGATCCGACCCAACTGAGAATCAACGATGTTGTTGCTAGGGCTGCATCCCAAACCCTCGATCAACTCAAACCGGAGGTAGCCTACCTCACCAAAGAGGGGATTCGCTTAGCGCCGGCCCTCAAATTTTCTAAAAATTACCGCTACTATCCAGAACAAGGCTGTTGGCAAGAAACTTTTGACCCTCTCTTGCCTGTAATATCGTAGCTAAGCTGCAGCAACCAGCGGCTGTGGCGTAAGCTTATTGAATTATTTAACCACCCAGAAGTCTATGAGTCGCGTTATCGTTGTGACCTCCGGAAAAGGAGGCGTCGGCAAAAGTACCTGTACCGCCAACCTTGGTTCGGCCTTGGTCAAGCTCGGCAAGAAAGTGGCCCTCGTGGATGCGGATTTCGGTCTACGGAACCTGGATTTACTTTTGGGTTTGGAAAATCGGATTGTCTACACTGCCATTGAGGCGATCGCCGGGGAATGTCGTCTGGAACAGGCCCTCGTCAAAGATAAGCGGCAAAATGGTCTTGTCCTTCTACCAGCAGCCCAAAATCGCAACAAAGAAGCCGTTACTCCCACCCAGATGAAACAGTTGATCATGCGGCTCAACAAGGCTTTTGACTATATTTTGGTGGATAGTCCAGCGGGGATTGAAATGGGCTTTCGTAATGCGATCGCCGCGGCTCGAGAAGCGGTTATTGTAACAACACCGGAAGTAGCTGCCGTACGGGATGCCGACCGGGTGGTGGGCCTGTTAGAAGCCTACGGTATTAGAAGAACTCGCCTAATTGTGAACCGCCTCAAACCGGAGATGGTGAAGCAAAACGAGATGATGAGCGTTGAGGACGTGCTAGAAATCCTAGCGATTCCCCTCCTGGGCATTGTGCCGGACGATAAAGATGTGATTGTTGCGAGTAACCGTGGGGAGCCCTTGGTGCTGGGGGATAAACAAAATGATTTGCCCGCCACCGCATTTATGAATATTGCCCGCCGGCTCGAAGGGGAAAAAGTCCCACTTCTTGACCTCATGGCGAACCAGGGGGGATTTTTAGCAAAAATTCGCCGTATTTTTGCGGGCTAACTGCCGTAAATGATGCGTTTCTCCCAGGCATTCCCGTCTATGCTGAAAGGTATTAGTTGTCGATGTTCTCCCAATGTAACAAGCCATGATTCAGGAATTATTGGAAAAGCTGCTCCACTGGCAGACCCCCAAAAGTGGTGATGAAGCGAAAAAGCGCCTAAAACTCGTCATTGCCCATGACCGGGTGGGCCTCAGTCCTGAGAAAGTCCAGGAAATGCGCCAAGAAATCCTCGCCGTCGTGGCTAAATACGTAGAAGTTGATCCTGAAGAAATGGAATTTGACCTCTCTAGCAACGAACGAATGACCGCCCTCGTCGCTAATCTGCCTATTCGTCGGGTACGGGATATCCGTGCCCTGGAATAGTTTTTTTACGCGAAGATCCGGTGATTCTGGCACAATAGGGCAAGCTGTTCGCATCAGTAGGAGTTGTTGGTCATGTTGGCACAAATTTTGGCGATCGCCGTTGCCCTGGGAAGCAGTCTATTCTTCCTGACGGCTTTTATTTTTCCAAAACTCCACCGCCAAGATGATTTTTTCTGGAGTGCCGTGGGTCTTTTCTATGCCCTCGTCCTCTGGGTCTGTGCCGGACAGATGGCTGGGGCAATTCTCCTCGCCCAGTTAGCCAGTGTGGTTCTCCTCGGTTGGTTTGCCTGGGAAACCCTCCGCCTCCGCCAGGCGATCGCCGATCCGACAAAAATCCCTGACCTCGATCAAGTTTCCCTAATTGCCTACGTTAAAGAACGTTTCAAGCCAAAAAAAGCGGCTCCCCCCAAGGCGACAAAACCTGAAGTAAAGCCAGCCACTCCCGATGCAGATACAACACCTGCCCCCGAGACAGAAGCTGCGGAAACAGTGGTAGCCGATCCTATCGCACCGGAAGTGATAGACACAGAAGCACCGGCAACAGCACCCGAACCCCCAGTGATGGCGGAGAAAGTATCTGAGGTATCTGAACTCCCTGAACCGGAAGAAATCACTGACACTGAACAAGAAGCAATTTCTGAGCCACCCATTACAGCGCAACCTTCCAAAAAAGGCTTTTCCTTGGGTCGACTCTTTGGCAAAAAAGCAGCTACCGTCTCGGATGATAAGCAAGCTTCAGGAGCCTCCGATGCAATCAATGACGAGGCTGAGATTGATGACATTTTTGGCGAAGCTGAGCCAGAAGTCATTGCTGAACCTGAGAAAATCCTAGAAATTTCTGATGAAGTATTGTCCGCTGGAAATACTGCCTCAGAGGATGTGGAAGCGACAGAACCCGAAACAGAACAGTCCCAAGAAACAGAAGACCCCCCAAAGGAAACGCCTTAAAGATTCGGGATGTCCCCGAGAATTCGCTATGATCTCTCACTGAAGCGTATTGTTGATCACCCTGCCCTATGGACACTAAAGCCTTTAAACGTTCCCTAAATCATTCTGACAACTACCATCGCCAAGGATTTGGCCACAAAGATGAAGTGGCCGGTATGATGACCAGTGAGTACCAGAGCAGCCTGATCCAAGAAATTCGCGCCAATAACTATGAATTAACCCGGGGCGATGTCACCATTTACCTAGCAGAGGCCTTTGGGTTTTGTTGGGGGGTCGAACGGGCAGTGGCGATGGCCTATGAAACCAGGAAGCATTTCCCCACGGAAAAAATTTGGGTGACCAACGAAATTATCCACAACCCTTCGGTAAATAACCGCCTCAAGGAAATGAATATCCACTTTATCGAGCTGGTCGATGGCCAGAAGGATTTTAGTGGCGTAGCAAACGGCGATGTGGTGATTCTGCCGGCCTTTGGAGCAACAGTCCAAGAAATGCAACTCCTCAATGATCGGGGCTGTACGATTGTTGATACCACCTGTCCTTGGGTCTCTAAGGTGTGGAATTCTGTCGAGAAGCACAAGAAGAAAAATTACACTTCAATCATCCATGGGAAATATAAGCACGAGGAAACGGTAGCCACCAGCTCCTTTGCAGGTACTTATTTAATTTTGCTCAACCTGGAAGAGGCTGAATACGTCCGTAACTACATTCTCCATGGGGGCGATCGCCAAGCATTTCTCGCTAAATTCAAAAATGCCTATTCTGAAGGGTTCGACCCAGACAAAGACCTAGACCGGGTGGGGGTCGCGAACCAAACCACCATGCTCAAGAGCGAAACAGAGCAGATGGGCAAACTCTTTGAACAGACAATGCTCGAGAAGTTTGGCCCCACGGAAATCAATGACCACTTCATGAGCTTCAACACCATTTGTGATGCTACCCAGGAGCGTCAGGATGCGATGTTCGACCTAGTGGAAAAAGACCTCGACATTATGGTCGTCATCGGTGGTTTCAATTCTTCTAACACCACCCACCTCCAGGAAATCGCTGTTGAACGCAATATTCCCTCCTACCACATCGACAGTGGCGATCGCCTTTTGGGGAATAACACCATCGAGCACAAACCCCTCGGCCAGGACATTGTCACCGAAGAAAATTGGCTCCCAGCAGGTCAGTTAAAAGTTGGCGTAACCTCCGGCGCTTCGACCCCCGATAAAGTCGTTGAAGAAGTCATTGCCAAAATTTTTGCTGAAAAAGCCCAACCCATTGCCCTCGTCTAGGACAGCAACATACAAAGTATCTATGGGGATTGGCACTGTCTAGTCAATCCCCGGAGGCTAATCAGCAATGCCCTGGGTTTCGCCGAGATATTTCCGTAAATAGGGCGAAAAAACTTCATAAATCAGGGTTAAAGGCTTTCCATCATGCCAAAACAAGTAATGACGTCCCCAGAACGGCCCTTCCTCCTGAAATGCAGTGGCTAGGATTGGCGATCGCCCTAGATAAATTCCTTGAATATCCCGATAAAGTTCCGTATGGAGCCGTGATAAACTCTCCCAAATCGGTAAATTTCGGTTTTGTAAATATTCATCCACATGGTTCGCATCCCACCAGGAAACCGCATAAGCTAACCTTTGTCCCGAAGCCGTCCGCAACCACACCTGACGCCGCAGATGGGGCGTGGGAATCGCTGAAATCAGACTGGGGGCGCCATCATTATCAGCACCGATGGGGGACATATCGATCACATCCACCTCGATTTTCTCCCGGGTTAGTAAGCCGAGGTGCCGCGTTGGGGAACCATCCCCCAGAAGTAAAATTTGCCAGGGCGGTGCCAATTGGTTGTGGGGTAATCCTTGCTGTACAGCGGTTGCATCTCCTTGCCAAATGGGTTCGAGACAATGCCATTGACGGGCCTTAGCAGTTGCTGAAAACGGAGAATTGAGTGCTAGAGTCAAGATTCTTCACCAAACTTCAACTAAACCGATCATAAACAATTCTTGCTCACCCTGCCTGAATCCCCCCTATACCCTTGGGAAAAAAACAGTGGCGGGTAGATACGACCAATGCCGAAAATTGACATCCCCTAGCCCTTATGTTTTGATTGTATATTGGCTCTGTTATGTTAATTTCTATAGAAGTTTTTCAGTTAAAACAAATGGTAAAGCTCCGTCTAAAGCGTTTTGGTAAGAAAAGAGAAGTAAGCTACCGTCTTGTTGCTACTCAAAGCACTAGCCGTCGGGATGGTCGTCCCTTAGAAGAACTCGGTTTCTACAACCCCCGCACCGATGAAACCCGTCTCAATGTTCCCGCCATTGTGAAGCGCCTGAAGGAAGGGGCTCAACCCACCGAAACCGTACGTAATCTCCTTCACAAAGCAAAAGTATTCGACCAAGTTAATGCCTAATTCGGATAATTTGCCTAACGCATCCACCCTAAGTTCCATCAATTACACGGAGCTAACCCAGTTTCTCTTGGAACCCCTCCTTGATGAGCCAAAGTCCTTGGCGGTGGACTGCGAAGAATTAACCAATAGCAAGCGACTCTGGATTCGGGTTGCTTTTGAGCAAGAAGATAAAGGTAAAGTCTTTGGTCGGGGAGGACGTAATCTCCAGGCCATTGAAACAATCCTCAATGGTGCCACAACGGATCCTGAGCGCAAGATTTATCTTGATGTCTACGGTAGCCACGACAATAGTACTTCTGGCCAGCGAGAACGTTCGAACAATAGTTCACCCCGGGGAAGACGAGGGGGAGATAGTCGACGGGGACGCCCACCACGGCAGCCACGCAGCCCTAAGCCCAGCCCCCAACTGCGTAACTCCGACGAAGGTTAGACATTAGACAAATCTTGAAGCAACAATCTCAAGTTTTTTCCGACGATGGCTGAATACCGGGAGACTCCAATAGTGTTTGGGGTCTTTTTTAGTGGCGGATTTACAGATCGAGCTAGCTATCTTCGAGACGATAACCTAATTCAGCAAGGCGGGTGCGGGACTGACGCCATTTAGGCTGGACTTTCACGAAAAGTTCTAGATAGACTTTGCCGGCGATCAGTTTCTGGATTTGTTGGCGGGCGGCGGTGCCGATGGTTTTGAGCATGGCGCCTTTTTTGCCGATAATGATCCCTTTTTGGGAGCTCCGCTCAACGTTGATGGCGGCCCGGACTTCGGTAATTTCTTCCCCTTCATTGACCTGCTCAATGGCGATCGCCACGGAATGAGGGATTTCCTGGCGGGTGTGGATCAGGATTTGTTCACGGATCAGTTCAGCCATGATAAAGCGTTCGGGCTGATCGGTGACAAGGTCGGGGGGATAATAGTAGGGGCCTGGATCGAGGCTATTGATCAGTTGGGTTTGTAGATCCGTAAGGCGATCGCCGCTGAGGGCCGAAAACTCCTGCAGTTGCCAATGGTTTTGGTTAGCGAGGTCTTGGTAAGAGGCAAGAATTTGGGGCTGATCGACGGGCCGTTGGTCGATTTTATTGACCCCGAGGATGACCTTGGCTTGGGTTTTAGCAAGGAAGTCAGCAATGAATTGATCCCCTTTGCCCAGGGGCACAGCACCATCAACGATAAATACCACTAAATCCACAGCCCCCACGGTACTTCGGGCATTCTGGACGAGAATTTTTCCTAGCTCATGGTGGGGTTTATGGATGCCGGGGGTATCGACAAAGATAATTTGGGCGGCGTCGGTGGTGAGGATACCCCGGAGTCGGTTGCGGGTGGTTTGGGCGACAGGGGAGGTAATCGCAATCTTTTGACCGATAAGCTGGTTCATCAAAGTCGATTTACCCACATTGGGGCGACCGATCAGGGCCACAAAACCCGATTTAAAGGTGGGGGGCGCAAGGGGAATCGTCGGGTGGAGGTCAAATTCTAAGGTCATGGCGTTGCGAAATGGAGCCTATGTCTATCTTACTGGCTGGCGGCGTTGCCAGAGACGGGGAATGCCTTCCGTTACGATCAGGGCGATCGCCAAAGCTCTACCGTAATCCACCAGAGCGACCTCAGGAAAGACTTGACTTACTGTTTTTAAGAAGACATAACTCAGGCCGACAATTACGAGACTACTCAGTCCCAGGCCGATTTTGCTGCCAATTTTGGGCGGAGGTTGCCATTGGCTTGTCGGAATAGGCAGAAAGCCACAGAAAATGCCGAGAATATCACCGTATTTGGGAAAGGCGATC
>JAYKIK010000131.1:0-6555 GCA_035284725.1 Synechococcus sp. | reverse complement strand
GTGGGCTGTTTCTCTAAAATCCACCAAGGTTGCTATTTGTGCGGGAAGCAGCTAATTTCATGAGAATTTTTCCTTTGCTCTTTTCATATTCTCGTTTAAGAGTTTGTTTACTTACAGCTGGATTGCTAGCCGACGCTTTTTTTGCAATGTCTGCCCAGCGGGTCAGTTGTTCCCGTTGTTTTAGGGAGATGGTTGCTTGGGTAATGTGGAAATATCGTTGGGGTTGTCCTAGGGCGAACAGAAGGATACGGTAGTTCCCTTGGCGGGCAAGCAGATGGGCCATCTGTTGGCCAATACTGGTTTTGAGATCCAGATAGCAGGGTAACCATCGAGCCCCTTCACTACTGTTATAAAGCACCGTAATCCAGAGCAACATCGGGTGAGGCGCTTCAATGAACAAGAATTGATTGTAACGGGTGTCAAAACGTCGCTTGCTTAACTCTTGTCCGTCGAGCATGGCCCAAAGACTGGCGATCGTCGTAGGTTCCGCCGAGAGAATGCGGGGAAAAACAATTTTGCTCTGGGGCTTATCCGCCGGCCAAGATTGGTCTGCACAGATAGATTCCGTAAAGGTCGTACCCAACTTTTCTGTGGGGGTGTTTTGGCGCGTGACAGCGGCTCCCCCTAGGGGCGTCATAGTGCTTGAGTTGGTCACACGAGTTTGGTCATTTGGCCCAGCAATTGGCGTTGTCGCTCGGTGATTTTGCAGGTTCTGGGAAGTGGTGAAATAGGATTTTTTTGTTTCCTCTTCCTGCTGTTCATAATATTTGGCAATCGGAGCCATGGCTTGCCAGATGGCAGCAACACTCTGGGGGCGATCGCGCGGACTTTTAGCCATGCAGCACATAATAATTTCTGCAAGGGGATCCGGAATCCGCAAACTTTTATCAAAGGGAATCGGCGGCGTGTCATGGTGCGCTCGGTACCAACCCCCAAAGGAGTTATTCTCCGGCATAATCGGCATCTCCCCGCTGAGCATCTCGTACATGGTGATCCCGAGGCTATAGATGTCCGAACGTTGGTCAAGTTCTTTCCCTTCCATCTGCTCTGGAGAACAGTAGGCGAGGGTTCCCATAAAGGATTGAGTTTGGGCGGCTCCCGCCTGGCTCAGCCGGGCAATCCCGAAGTCGAGGATTTTAACGAGTTCCCCCAGGGAAGCATCCTGCATGATCAAAATATTGCTGGGTTTAATGTCCCTGTGGATGATTAAACATTGTTCCCCTTTGAACATAATCCCTTGGTGGGCCGCTTCCATCCCCAGGCACACCTGACGCACAATGTGGAAAAAACGAGGCAGGGCCAGGGTAGACCGGGCAATGGTATCGTTGAGGCTTTCTCCCTCGAGGTATTCCATCACATAGAAGGGAACGTCTTGGTCATCGACGCCATAGTCTTTGACCCGAACGATATGGATACTTTTTTCACTGAGGAGGGCACAGATCGTTGCTTCCCGCTCAAAGCGTTGGCGCATTTTATCGTTGAGGAGGGTCTGGGCCAAAAATTTAACGGCGACGGTAACTCCCCCTAGGACTGTATCTTCGCCCCGGTAAACTCGCCCCATTGCCCCCTGGCCCACGAGGTCTACCAGGCGATAACGGCCAGTCAGAAGGCGATTGATGTTGGGATCATTAGTCATAGCTTGGGGGGACGAACAGAGTGATCAAGAAAGGGAGAAGCTTAGGGATACTTACTGAAAAGAATATTAATGCTATTAAAGCTGACGGAGGAGAGTCCCTTCAATGGTACTGGTTAAATAATGACCAGCGAGAATGCCTCCAGAGTAACGGTATTCGCCATCGGTGATTTGGTAAAACATCTCAAACCCACTGCGTCGTTGGCGATCGCCTAGCACCCAATAGCGCTGGACAATGGATTCTGGGCCGACCCAACCTTCCCCCTCAACCCGTCCAAGGATGCTCTGCTGCAGGACATAGGTATATTGTCGCTCACCACTGTCTAAACGGCCCTTATATTGGTAAGAAATTTCGGGGCGATCGCCGTCTTGAAACGTTAACTTTGTCACCATAGTAAACCAATTATTCTGTCCCCAGGCCACGATGGTCTTGCCGCGGATCGCAATCGGGGTGTGATTTCGCTCAATCCAGCTACCATCTAATGTCCAGCGACCTGCTTCCAGTAAAAAACGATGGGCCACAATGCACCTTGCTCCTTAGAACTACCCGACCAATTAACACTTTAACCCCGATGGGGAAAACCATAACGTTTATGGGGTGAATCGCCCATGGTGAGAATTTGTTATGGAATGCGAAAGCCAACTTTTATTCTAGGGAGTTTCGTTCGCTTCCGGAAAAGCTGGTTAGTGGCTGGAGGTTGGCGTTTTTTCCCAGAAAACTAAAACCCCAGGCGATCGCCAAGGGTAGCAATTGGTCATTGATTATTTAGGCAGTGGTTAAGTGGTAAACCACCTCACAATTGTCGTTCGAGCAACGGAAGCGCAGCCTAACGGAATAGATCAGTGTTGAGCCTGAGGCCATTGTTTGTGGGAATGGGGCTAGATTGACGGAGGGTGCCAGTGTGGGTGAGATATTCCCCGGTTCCCCCATCGGCGGGGTCGAGGAAGGGCTTGAGGCTAATGCCACCAGATAAACGGTTCTGGGCCGTAGTGCTTGGGGTCGGACGTCCACCGAAAATACTTTGGAGTTGCCCCAGGAGACTATTGGTTGAGCCAGTTCCCATAAAGGTATTTACTCCCCGGGTTTGGAGTCCACTGTCAGCGCTAAGGAGATTATCAAAAACCTGGTTGCGGGTGGCGATCGCATTTTGGCCCCGGGGTACCGTGAAGACGATCTGACAGGTGGGATTGAGCTCGGTAGTGACACAAACAATGTCGTAGCCATTTTCCCGACCAGTGGTCAGTTCCACCAAACCGTCACCCCGATACATTTCCAAGCGGCGGGCAATTTCTTCACAGCGACGCTCTGCACTCCAGCCGCCTCCCATAGTACGGGGAATCGCCCAGGCATATAGTTCCCCAGGACGGCTTTCGGGTTGGTACATCACCGTATATTCGCCCTGGTTATAGCGACAGACAAAACGGCGATCGCCAGAATCATAGATCACTTCACCGGGGCCACTGCCAGGATTAGGTTCTGTGTCGACAACGATGTCCGGGGGAATTTGGGCGATCGCCCCACTGGCCGCCATCACGACTAGACCCCAGGCCATGGCACTGCTTTTTAACCAATTGTGAGACTGCAAATCTTTACTCATGTTCTCAATTTCCCGCACGTCACAGTGAATCCCCAAGGAATTCAATTAGCTTTTCTGACGGGATGGACTGATATCAGGTTCCCCTTGTCCCCCCGAAAACGGATGTGATATATTGACTGAGCTAATTGCTTTTTGCGGACGTGGCGGAATTGGTAGACGCGCTAGATTTAGGTTCTAGTGTCCTAGACGTGAGAGTTCGAGTCTCTCCGTCCGCATTAATTCACAAAGGATTTAGGGTCTAGGGAATGGCATTTTCCAACGCTGAATTTGAGCAGGCGATCGCCCAGGTGGAAACAGAATTGACTGCCCTCAAAGCTCGTTATGCAGAGGTGCAAACCACCCAGACCCGCATTGCCGAATTACAAGCAGAACAGGCCACCCTCGCCGCAGAGCCAGAAACCGCACAAAAACAAGCTTCCCTCAAAACTGAACTGAACCTCATTGCCGAAGAGATCGCCAAGCTAGAATTGCAACTTGAGAGTCATTTACTGAAATGGCAAGAGCCCTTCTGGCAAATCGTTCGCTTCACCGGGATCGGTATCCTCTTAGGTTGGTTACTCAAGTCTCTGACCACTTGAGATTTTAGCTGTGGTTCTTTCAGGTTGTTGAAGAGGTCTGACCAGCACCGGTGCATAGAAATCTTCCTGGAACAGTTCTACCTTCGATTGGGCCGATAGTAATAGCAAAGCCCAAAAAATTCCAACCTTTTCATGGCGCTGTTGTTGAACACTAATTTCCTGGGGAAAAAATTCATTTTCTTCCTTGTAGACAAGCCACTGACGGATCAAATCATCCAAATCAAAAACCAAAGGAATTTCCGGCGCCGGGGGAGTTTGGATCTGAAAAAATTGCTCTAACTGTGCCGCCAACTCCGTTAAATTTTCGTCGTGGGCTAACTGGGTAATCTGTTTAATGGCCGCCTTATTGGACAGCTTGCGGGGTGGTTTAACCCGTTTTTTCGGCGCATGATCTTCGATTTCGTTGGCAATCTGCTGGATTTGTTCAATGAATTCCTGGAGGGTGACGCGGCGGCGCTTAGGGGGAGGGGCCGAGGCACGCCGTCGGAGTCTCGTTTCGAGTTTGAGGGGCAGTCGTTCGGTATCACTTTCTTCCCAATCTTCGTAGAAGTCTTCCCCCTGTACCCCCGCTTCGATCGCCGTTAAACTTTCCAGGGTGTCAGCCTTGAGCAGTACCAATTTTGAGGCCCATAAAAAAGTCTGACCCGATTGGGGTAAATCTGCTTCCTTGAGCAACTCATCGGTATCACCGGTTAAGCCCAACTCACTCAGAAACTGATCAATCACATCGATCACTTGCACGTCCCAAGGATCAATTTCTCCCTGTTGGGCTAATTCAATAAGGGTGGCGATCGCCGTTTGGGGTTGGGTAGCCATGGCTAGATGAGAAGGTCAAAAATTAAGCCGCTTGCTCGGGTTGAGCATCATCTTGAGATGCTTCGACAAGTTCTTCGGTGTTAGCGGTATCAGCAGAGGTTGCAGGGTCAGGTACAGTCGTCTCTTCTGTAGATGCAGCAGTCATGGTAGGGGAATCCGCCAACTGTTCTACAGCATTCTGTTGGGCCGCTTGGAGTTCAGTGAGGGCCTTTTCCAATTCCTCAATTTTTTGACTCTGTAGTTTAAGTTCCCGTTGAGCTTTCCAGGATTCGATTTGCCGTTGGAGCTGATCCCACAGGCTAAACATCCAGGCCAAAATTGCCCCCGTACCCACTGCTAAAAGTAATTCAATGGAGAGGGGAGCCGTTGCTTGAAGGCCAGGAATAACGTTAATCGCAACGGGTTGGGTATTTTCGATACTAAATAGTGCAAGGGCCAAGCACAAGGCAAAAAATAACAGGAAATTTAGTTGCCGCATGATCTCTCCATAGGGCGCATAGCCAACACTACCTTAGGATATCGCAATTATCTTGCTACAAAAATTGCGGGCTGTTGTCAAATCTGGTGTATGGAAAAGAATTAAGCAGCGTCCTGTCGTTGAGATGATGGGGTTGTTGGTTGAATTTTCAATCCATCCTGAAATTGAACTCCTTCAATGACATCAGCAAGATATTTGAAGCCTCGAATGCGCCACCACCGTTTCTGAGCACTCTGCATTAGTTTGAACACCAATGCCAGAATCGTTTCCTTGGAAACACATCCTCTGGTTTTATCGATTCTCAATCTCACGGTCTCTAGAGTGGTCGTAAGATTTTCCTGTCTTGGTGTATCCCATCAAACAAAGGCAAATCGTAAAGGCGATCGCATTCCCGTTTTGATAAATCCCTTACCTCTTCCATCAAATTTTCAATATCCAGTGCCGCAAACTCCCCTGCTGCCAAAAGATCCGCCATGGTTTCCACCCATTGGCTAAAGTCCTGTTCATAGAGTTTTTCCATGAAATTCACCCGTTCATTGTCGTGAACTGAAGATGAAGAAAGGTCGCCCCTGTGCAATCATGCTGAAAACAATTACCCTAAACGAGCCAGAAAATTTTCTAAATCACCCATACTCTCCAAATCCCATAATATTGAACTAATTCAAACCAGCCAGACAACTTTCCAAGTCAGCAATGTCAGTGAAATCTAGCAGTGCCTCCCCCAGAACTTCTAACTGCTCTACAGATAATGCCTGCACCCGCTTTTCTTGGGTCAGGGGTAACCGTCCAAGACGTCGTTTTAACTGACGGAGCACTAAGGCAGTGGCTTCTGCCCGACGACCTTCCTGGAGACCTTTAGTCATAATTTCCTGGTAAAAGCGAGATTGGGTAATATCTGCTTGGTTTAAATCTAAAATTTGCATAATCATCTCCTGTGTCAAGTCCGGGAACTTATTGGCCAGTATAGTCTCGATTAAACTTAAACGTCGCTTGAATTCTTCCTCCGTCAGCGCACTATTCAATAGGGCTTTACCCATCGTTGCCTTTGCCTGCCGATCCGTAGTCATGCAATAGGGCAAGGTTGGGACTTAAGTTCTCTTTACTCTGCAAATCGCTCAGGTACAGTCGTGTGATGTATTTGTCCAGTAAATAACGGTAGGGTAACTCCACCCCTAATCTCTGCTCCCGATTCCGTAAGATCAACAGCCCGCGCCAATCATGGCTCACCTGATATTGGCATAGCAAAAGAAATAGTTGAGAAAAATAGCGACCGTAAAACCGTTCGTCCCCTTGCATTTGCGCCTCGGCAAAAACCACAGGCACCAGGGCACTGGATTGTTAAGAGGGCAAAGATTGGAAACCTTGGCATGACAGCATCTCTACTAATGAAACTGGTCTTTTGATGTAACCCATCGCCATTGCCGGAGTTACCCCTTTTCCTAAACTTGGATG
>JAYKIK010000130.1:0-23165 GCA_035284725.1 Synechococcus sp. | reverse complement strand
CATGGAAAGGCGGGTTTCGAGGATGCGGCGGATGCTGGCTTCGTCGTCAACGACAAGAATTCTTTCTTTATGATTTTCCAAGTTCCTTCACGCTCCTGTTGACTTTCGGTAAGTGTTGTTGAAGTTTGTTAACTAGAGTTCTCTAGATATAAGAATATCGCTTTCCTGAAATCTGATGGGGGTTTGGGAGCTGGTTTTCGGGAAAATGAGAAGTTTTTTAAGATTTGTGTTAGAAAGTGTCGGAATTTTTCCCGTAGGCTTGGGATCTAGTCATTTGTGATCAGGGGAGAAAACAACGATGGCCAAAGCAAAAACGGTTTATGTGTGTCGTGAATGTGGGGCAACGGCACGGCAGTGGCTAGGGAAATGCCCCGATTGCGGCGTCTATGGCTCGCTCCAAGAGGAAATTCAAGAAAAAGAAAGTAGTACAGGAGTAAATCGCACTTGGCGTAGCAAATCAACGGCGCGAAAAAAAAACGGTGAGCCAGTCTCCCGAGCTGCAATTAAGTTTACGGAAATTGATACCCGCCAACGGATGCGCTTTGGATCTGGGTTTGGGGAACTAGATCGGGTTTTGGGGGGTGGTCTAGTGCCTGGTTCTTTGGTGCTCATTGGCGGCGATCCAGGCATTGGTAAATCGACTTTATTGCTTCAGGTGGCCTACCAACTCAGTACGAACCTCCCCAGAATTTTGTATGTGTCGGCGGAAGAGTCGGGGCAACAGATTAAGCTCCGGGGCGATCGCCTCCGGTCAGAGACTGCTACCCCGGAAGAAAATTTATATATTTTGACGGAAACGGGCCTGGAAACGATTTTGGGGGAGTTGGAAACCCTGCGGCCCCAGGTAGCGGTGATCGACAGTATCCAAACCCTTTACTATTCGGCTTTGGGTTCGGCGCCCGGTTCGGTGTCCCAGGTGCGGGAATGTACGTCGGCCTTGATGCAGGTGGCAAAGCGGGAAAATATTACCCTATTTATTGTCGGTCATGTGACGAAAGAAGGGGCGATCGCCGGGCCACGGGTTTTAGAACACCTCGTTGATACGGTGCTTTATTTCGAGGGAGATAGATACGCCTCCCACCGATTATTGCGGTCGGTGAAAAATCGCTTTGGGGCCACCCATGAAGTGGGCATCTTTGAGATGGGAGAACGGGGTTTAGAGGAAGTGCTGAATCCCTCGGAACTGTTTCTCGGGAACCGCGAGGAAGCAACCCCCGGCACGGCCACCGTTGTCGCCTGTGAAGGTACTCGACCCCTCCTCGTGGAATTACAAGCCCTAGTCAGTCCCACCAGTTATTCATCTCCCCGACGTTCTACCACCGGCGTTGACTATTCCCGTCTCCAGCAAATTTTGGCGGTGCTGGAAAAGCGGGTCGGCATTCCCCTGTCTAAGTTAGATGCCTATGTGGCCTCTGCCGGTGGACTGACAGTTTCGGAGCCGGCGGTGGATTTGGGCATGGCTGTTTCCCTTGTCGCCAGTTTTCGCGATCGCCTTGTGCCACCCCAGACTGTACTGATCGGGGAAGTGGGTTTGGGAGGACAAATTCGACCTGTTTCTCACCTAGAAACCCGCCTCAAGGAAGCGATGAAATTGGGCTTTACCCGTGCCATTGTGCCCAAAGGCCAGAAATTACCAGACGGTTTAGACCTCGATATTATTCCTGTGGGTCGCGTGCTAGATGCGATTGTTGCGGCCCTACCGGCTGACGATAAAGAATAAATTCAAATTATTGAACTGACAATGCATACTCTGCATCATTATTTGAAATACAAATACGTTGTTCCAAGCGAACAATGTAAGAAATAAAATCTATGCTTTCCCCACTTTCTAACTTAAAAGCTCGTACGACATTGGTGATTGTGTCTTTTTGTTCGTCGCTGAGATCGTCAATAATCAAAACAATTTGTATCGATTTCTGAAAGGCTTCAGTCAATACCCGGTCAATTTCCCTACCAACTAACTGATCTGAAATGTCAGGGTATGCTTGTTTAATCCACCCAGAAACTTTTTCTATATACTCTGATTTTCCGTAAATATATTGTATTATTTTATCTGCCCAAACCTTAATTGTTTGATCTCGAATCTGCTTATCGGTAACAATACTAAAGGCAGCAGCAAATCGCATCAGCTGAGGAATGATTTGACCATTAAGATAATTAGATTTTTCTTGAGAACGAGTTTTATTTTCACCGAAACATTCATATTCAATTAGTGCAATTTTAAAAGGTTCTTTTTCTTGTTCACTATGGATGATTAATAAAGCATCAGGGATTCCCCTAATACCTTTGATATTTTTTTCTCCACGAGCTTCGGTTCCAGATGATAAAAATAACCTGTTTTCTGGAATAAGTAGCGACTGATGAATATTGTAGCGTGTAAACAAACTGTAAAAATTTTCATTTACGAGACTTTCTAAACCTCTCAGGACATCCGTTTCGTTTTTGAAAGGAATGGTTTGAAAGGTACCCATAATATTAATTTTGGCATCTGGAACTTCAGATAATACTTCAGGAAGTTCCTCAGAATCTATTGTCAAAGATTCATCTTCATTATCTTCGTCTCGCGCACTATCACTTAAGCTGGGTAAGTATACGGGATGATTAACGCGATGCTTGTTAAAAAAAGAGCATAATGCATCAATTGCTTGTTGATCTTTTATGGGTTTAGCTCCTTGTAAATATTTGAGAGGCCAGTATTTTCCTCCATATTTAGCAAGAAATCGAATATCAAAGGGTTGTGCATATTCGACATCAATTAGTTTATAAGCAGATACATAACGTTCTGAATCAGGCCAAGGTTGCTGATCCGTCGGCTCACCAATTTTTCCGCGCAATCCACACAAAGTCTTCTTTTTATATTTGACAACAAGAAAAATGATGTCATTTAGCTCTGCTCCTCTGTTATTGAAGCCAGCGATGGAATGATCAATACATAGATGATAATTAATCAGCGACTTACTACAATGAAGGATGCGATAGGCCATGGGATAATGTTCTTCAATTTATAGAAGAGCTGAATTTTAATAACAAAGCTTTATCCCATTCAGTAAGACTTTTGACTTAGTGGGATTTTTAAAAGATCACTTGATGAATTTGAGGGGAATAGACATCTAGTCCCTTTTGTCGTTCATCGCTGTGGTGCCTTTGATCAGCATGAATAAACCACTAGCGACGATCAAAAATGCCAAGACGCCCATCACAATATCTAAAGTTTGGGTTTCCATAATCTAAAAAAAGTAGGCGATCGCCTGCAAAACTAATTTGGAATAGATAATCCTTTGCTTGCTAACCATTCCGGATTAAAGAGGCGGGATTGATAACGAGCACCACTGTCACAGAGCACCGTCACGATGGTATGGCCCGGCCCCATTTGTTTGGCGAGGGCATAGGCGGCCCCGACGTTAATGCCGACAGAACCGCCCATAAACAGACCATCTTTTTTCAGGAGTTGATACACAACCCGCACGGCCTCTTGGTCATCCACCCGAATCGCGTCATCCATGGGCACCCCTTCCATATTGGCGGTGATCCGTCCTTGGCCGATGCCTTCGGTGATGGAGCCACCTTCCCGGTCGAGTTTTCCTGTTTTCACATAGCTGTAGAGCACACTCCCCATGGGATCAGCGACCACACATTTGAGGTTCGGATTTTTTTCTTTGAGATAGAGCGCAGTACCAGCGTAGGTTCCCCCGGTGCCCGTAGCCGCCACCCAAGCATCAACCTTGCCGTCAGTTTGGGCCCAAATTTCCGGGCCAGTGGTTTCATAATGGGCGCGACGGTTGGCCAGATTATCAAATTGGTTGGCCCAGATCGCATTTTTGGTCTCCGCTGCGAGCCGCTGGGAATATTTCACATAATTGTTCGGATCGGCATAGGGCACCGCCGGTACGGTAATCACTTCGGCCCCGAGGGTACGGAGGAGATCAATTTTTTCTTGAGACTGGGTTTCAGGGATGACGATAATGCACTTGTAACCCTTGGCATTGCAGATGTGGACGAGGCCGATCCCGGTATTGCCTGCGGTGCCTTCGACGACGGTGCCACCGGGTTTCAGGAGGCCTTTTTCTTCGGCGTCTTTGATGATGTAGAGGGCGGCCCGGTCTTTGACGGAACCACCGGGATTTAAAAATTCTGCTTTGCCTAAAATTTCACAGCCTGTTGCTTCACTAAAGCTATTGAGGCGAATGAGGGGGGTATTACCAACTGCTCCAATGAAACCGTCTTTGATATCCATAGGTTGATTCTGTTTGTTCTGTCTTTTGCGCTATGGGTTGCAATCTTCCTATTGTGACATGGCTCGGTTCGATTCCCGGTCGGAGGCTAAATGGCGATCGCCTTTTCTTGGGGGAAGCAAATCCTGGGGAGGGCCTGCCCCTGATATACTAATTTACGCCCTATCCCAAGCCTACAAAGGTGACGTGGCATCGCTCTTTAGCGGGAGTGACCCTGTACAAACAGACGTAAAGCAAATCAGTGGATCTTAAAAATATTTTCCAGACCGAAAATCCTATCCTCGGCGTTGTTCACCTGTTACCTTTACCCACCTCCGCCCGTTGGGGAGGCAACCTCCGTCAAGTGATGGACCGCGCAGAACAGGAGGCGACGGCCTTAGCGGCCGGGGGGATTGATGGGATTATTATTGAGAACTTTTTTGATGCGCCCTTTACTAAAGGCCAAGTGGATCCCGCAACTATCAGTGCAATGACTCTGATTATGGATCGCCTGGCAGGGCTGGTGACGGTCCCCTTGGGACTTAATGTCCTGCGTAATGATGCCAAAAGTGCGATGGCGATCGCCGCCTGTACTGGGGCCCAATTTATTCGGGTGAATGTCCTTACCGGGGTAATGGCCACCGACCAAGGACTCATTGAAGGCAATGCCTATGAACTGCTGAAGTATCGCCGGGAACTGGACGCGGAGGTGGCAATCCTGGCGGATGTCCTCGTGAAACATGCCCACCCCATCAGTACCCCTAACCTGACGGCGGCGATCCATGACACAGTGGAACGGGGTTTGGCCGATGCCGTGATTTTATCCGGCTGGGCGACGGGCCAAGTCCCCAAGATGGATGATCTTAAGGATGCCCGGGAAAATGCAGGCAATACACCAATTTTGATCGGCAGTGGGGCCACCTGGGAAAATATCGGTAACCTTTTGCAGGTGGCCGATGGGGCGATCGTCGCCAGTTCCCTCAAGCGCCACGGTAAACTCAGTGAACCGATCGATCCGTTGCGGGTGGCCCAGTTTATGGAATCAGCCCAGCAAGGATTAAAAATTCGCCAGATGCGTCAGAAACAATTTGCTTGATGGGTTACTCTCAAGAAACAATCATCGGGTGAGCTTGAGGAAATGCCCATCCACAGGATTCGCCCCTTAAGATGTAGACAATTTATCGCTTGGAATTTTTTTGACGCGCTATGGTACGCCGACGTTCTCAACCCTGGATCCATCAGTGGTCCCGCCCAATTATCGGGGCGATCGCCATCATTGGTTTTTTGCTCACCAGTTACCTTACCCTCTCGAAACTCCTCGGTTCGGAGGTGGCCTGCGGCGTAGAAGCAACCACTGGCTGTAGTGATGTCCTCTCTAGTCCCTATGCCTTTGTCTTTGGTTTGCCCCTATCCCTCTTTGGGGCGATCGCCTACCTGGCCATGGCTGGTTTTTCCCTCGCGCCCCTCGCCATCAACCCCGAAGAAAACAAGAAACTTCGCAACAAATATGAAGACTGGACTTGGTTATTTCTGCTGATTGGCGCCACCGCCATGAGTCTGTTCAGTGGCTACCTGATGTTTATCCTCTTTGGGAAAATTGGTGGCCTTTGTCTCTATTGCATTACCTCGGCGACCTTTTCTGCGAGTTTCTTACTCCTGACCCTCTTTGGTCGGGACTGGGACGACTGGGGAGAAGTGCTCCTCACTATCTTTGTGGTCGCCATCATCACAGCCCTGGGCACCCTCGGTCTCTATAACAGCATCGAACGTACCCTCCAAAGTAATGCTCCTGTATTAAATGACCAGGGCCAAGCAATCATTACCCAAGCTCCTAACCAAGCCCCTCAACCCCCGACTGGCTGGGAAATCACCACCACCTCTGGCCCTGCAGAAATGGCCCTCGCAGAGCACCTCACCGAAATTGGTGCCAAAGAATATGGTGCTTACTCGTGTCCCCACTGCTACGACCAAAAACAACTATTTGGGAAAGAAGCTTTTGCGAAAGTACCTTACATTGAATGTGCTCCCGAAGGGAAAAATGCTCAGCCCGAAGTTTGTTCTGCGGCAGGCCTTGAAGGTGTCCCCACCTGGGAGATTAACGGTGAACGCTATGCTGGCACCCAGTCTCTCCAGAAGCTCGCTGAGGTATCCGGCTATCAAGGGCCGACGGACTTTAAATATGCTCTGCCCCGCTAGGCATAGGACTCCTGCTTTTTGAACTTGGTTCACTGAAATAGCATCTGTATTTTTTTGAATGTGTCTCAATGCCTGATCTGGATGAGGTCAGGTTTTTTGCTTAGAAAACTCGCTCCCCTGGCCAAAATTTTCTTGGGGAGCCAACGGGAAGATCATGGTAATCTGCTAGGAGAAGGCTGAAAGCAGCATTTCTGAATATTTTCAAAGCGTCTCACGGGCGATCGCCATGGCTTCTGTGCGCAATTGGTGGATTTTTCGATCCTTAGGCCAGCACAGCTTAAACAGTAACTATTTATTAATTGAGGCCTGCCTCATTGGAGTCATCTCCGGAGTATCGGCGCTCTTTCTTAAACAGGGCATCGGTTTGGTGGGGGGTTATCGTGTAACCCTGAGTCAACAGTACGGCGCTTGGCTCATTTTGCCGCTTTTTGGTGTTATCTGTGGTTGGTTGGCAGGTTATATCCTCGAAACTTTTGCTCCAGAAGCGAAAGGGGGTGGTGTCCCCCAGGTCAAAGTGGTCCTGGCTCAATTTCCCTTGCCCTTGAACTGGAAGACTGCCCTCGCCAAATCCATCGGCACAATTTTAGTCCTAGGTGGTGGCTTGACCCTCGGGCGGCGGGGGCCCAGCGTTCATATTGGCGCGGCCTTAGCGGCGCAGTTGAGTCAATGGCTCCCCACTACCCCCACCCATCGGCGACAGATGATCGCAGCAGGGGCAGCGGCAGGATTAGCGGCGGGGTTTAATACGCCCATTGCTGGGGTGCTTTTCGTGGTGGAAGAACTGATGCGGGATATGTCAGGGCTCACCTTGGAAACGGCGATTGTGGCATCTTTTACGGGGGCTGTGGTTTCCCGCTGGTTTGGGACGTCGGATTTAAACTTGCCGGGGGAACTCTTGACGGCGGCTAACCAAAGTCATTTTTACTTTACTGAAATTCCTTGGTATTTGCTCCTGGGGGCCCTAGCGGGTGGATTAGGGGCGCTATTTAACTGGGGGATTCTTACGGTCTTAGGCTTTAATCGGCGTCTCCGGCTGAGCTTGGGGATGCGCATGGCGATCGCCGGCGGAATCTCGGGGATTATGGTAGCTTTTTTACCACCTTTTTTTCGGGATAATGCAGGGCTGCGAGATTTTCTTTTAACTGGGGATGCGGGTTGGCAGATCATTGCGATCGCCTTTGTTGCCCATTTTGGTTTGAGCCTGATTGCCTATGGTTCCGGAGCGCCGGGGGGACTGTTTGCGCCGACGTTGGTCTTAGGGACGGCCCTGGGCTATTTGGTGGGTACCTGCGCCGAAGCCTTTGTGCCCGAAGCGACCCAATATACCTACGCTTTGGCGGGCATGGGTGCTTTTTTTACGGGGGTAGCCCGGGTTCCGGTAACGGCGATTGTGATTGTTTTTGAGCTCACGACGGATTTCAATCTGGTTTTGCCCTTAATGTTGGCTTCGGTCACTGCCCTCATCGTCGCCGAAAGTATTTTTAAAGGCTCGATTTATGAATATTTACTAGAGGCCAGTGGGATTCATCTGGAGGAAGAAAAAAATCCCCAGGTTTTGACGGATCTGACAGCGGCTCAGGTGATGCAACCGGAAGTGGAGACCCTCGAAAGCCATTGGTATCTCACGGATCTGATCCCTATTTTGTCCCAGTCGCCCCACCGGGGATTTCCTGTACTAGAAAATGGGCGCTTAGTTGGCATCGTGACCCAAGGGGATCTCGCCCAAATGACCCCCCAGGGCAAAGCTTTAACCGTTGCCCAGATCATGCAGCGCAAGGTAATTACGGTATCCCCCCAGGCTTCCCTGAGTGATGTGTTGTATTTACTCAACCGCTACCAGATTTCGCGGCTACCGGTGGTGGAAAATAACGAACTTCAGGGGATTATTACCCGTTCTGACATTATTCGGGTCGAAGCCCAGGAACTACTGGGGAAAAATCACCATACCGTAGAACGCATCCCCTCCTATTGCGTTTACCAGACCCACACCACGAACAATCACCAGCGAAAACTTTGGGTGGCGATCGCCAATCCAAACACTGCTGAAGCTCTGATTACCGTTGCCGCCGCCATTGCTAAAGATAAAAATGCGATGGTTTATTGTCTCAATGTGGTGCAGGTAGCGACAACCCAATCCCTCACCGATGCCCATGTGAATACCTATCCCGAGCGGCATTTGATGGAAAAATTAGAACGTCTGGGGGAACAATTGGATGTTTCGATCCATACCCAGGTCATCCTTGCCTATGATGTGGCTGGGGCGATCCTCCAAGAAATTTCCAGCAAAGACCAGGGGTTAATCCTCGGTTGGCAAGGCGATCGCCTTCCAGGGGGCCAACTATTTGGCAGCGTGATGGAATACCTCGTGAAAAAGGTCCCCTGCGATGTAATTTTGGTGAAAACAAGCCATGCTCACCCCCTCCAATTTAAGGCTCAACCTGCTACGATCCGTGCCCTATTCCCCATCGCTGGGGGGCCCAATGCTGAGCGTGCCCAAGAATTTATTCCTGCTCTCCTACAGCTTTCACCTGAAGTGGGGCGCTATTCCCTGCCCTCCCAAATTTGTCTCTGCCAAGTCTATCAACCCAAATCCCACAAACGACCCCGACATTTTCCCCTCCTCTTAAACGCCAAACGAGCCCTCGCTCCCCAGGTAGAAATCCCCATTATTCCTCTACCGATTCGCTCCCAGCACATTGCCGACAGTCTCATTCGTTTAATTAAGGAAGAAACCTATGACCTAGTAATCCTTGGGGCCAGTCGGGAAAGCCTCCTACAAAAAGCGCTCCATGGTAATGTTCCCGAGGCGATCGCCAAAGGGACTAACCGCACCGTAATCATCGTCCGGGGGGCCCTAGACTTTACCGACCCTTGACCAAAATGGAAAAAATTTAGACGATCGCCGCTTTGAGCGTTTCACAAAATTCCTGTACAGCCGCTAAACCCTCCGCAGGGGTTCCCGTGGCGAGCCGCTTCACCACCGCACTGCCGACAATCACCCCATCTGCCCCCCAGTCCTTCAGGAGTTTGGCTTGGTCTGGATCAGAGACACCGAAACCGACCCCAATCGGTTTATCCGTCACCTGCCGCAGCTTGGGCAATAGTTCTCCCACCCGACTCGCCACTGAAGTTCTCGCCCCCGTCACCCCGGTTACACTCACCAGATAAATAAACCCTTGGGACGCTTTGGCGATCGCCTCGATCCGTTCCGTTGGACTGGTGGGCGCAACCAAAAGAATCAATTCCAGACCATGGTTAGCCGCCGCTGTTAGAACCGTCTGGGATTCCTCCAATGGTAGATCCGGAATCACCAAACCCTTTACCCCGGCCCCAGCAACTTCCGCCATGAAACTCTCAATCCCACGGTAGAAAATTGGGTTGTAATATGTAAACAAAATAATTGGTGCCGTTAACTCCTGGTGCACCCGCTGCACAATCTCCAAAACCTTCTCCAGGGTGACGCCCCGACTGAGGGCTCGAGTTGCAGCTGCTTGAATTGTTGGCCCATCGGCGAGGGGATCAGAATAGGGCACTCCTAATTCAATAAAATCGGCCCCCGCTTTATCTAAAATCTTCAGAGCCTGTTCCGTCGTTTCTAGATCTGGGTCACCCGCCGTAATGAAGGGAATCAGCGCACATTGGCCCGCCCGCTTGAGGGCTTGGAAACGTTCAGAAACAGAGGTCATGATTTTGTTTGATGAAAACACACAAGGGGTTATTGTACGTCCCCAGTTCACCTTTCCGACAAATTCAACCTTACTTTTTTGTGGAAGTTTCAGCCTCAGCTGCTTCAATTTCCGCCTGGAGTTGGGCCAATTCCTCCGGACTCATTTCATCTAAACGCCGTTGAAGGGCTGCTTCTTCGTAATCCCGGCGCTGTTGGTGAAAAGTCATATTGCGTGTCCCCACCCGAAACAGATAGGTTCCGACCCAAACGAAAACAACAATTACCAACAAGGCCTGGGACCAAATACCCGCATCTAAACTTTCGAGGCCAGCGACCTTGAGGCCACCATAGAGCAGCCCCCCTGTAATGAAAATGCCGAAACTAATGGCCAGGATATCGATGCGCCGCATGGTTATATCTCAAAGAAGTTCTGTGCTTAGGAAGAGAGAAACTTAAAATTAGACTTCGCGCCGCTGGGGACGGAAATTGAGGAAAGGACTTAACAGTAACATCCCAGGAAAAAGGAAAAAGACAAAGAAATACATGATCAGCCGCTCAACGGAACTTGCAACATACCAGCGCTTATTGAGATACAAATAAAGACCCGCCGGCAAGACCAAGAGGTAGGTAACGCTGATGCTGAGATATAGAGTCGCCACCAGAAGGGTGTCGAAGGGGAGATCGAAGGGCATGGGTTTATGGTGATGAATTTTGCTTGGGGATTATTTTATCCTAGCGTCTCCCTGGTCAGACAAGGATTAGGGGCAGTAAAGATTATTTTTTAGGATGGCAGCGAAAAGAGATGCTTTACCTTTACGGATTCTTTCCGATACATTGCAGCTAGGCTAAATCCATCAGGGGAGTTTTAACATTGCAGGATCAGGTCGCAAAATCACCCAGAGCGCCTTGGAAGACTGGGTTAGTTTTATTGGGGTTGTGGCTGGGAATTAATCTCGGCGATCGCCTGTGGTTGAATCTGGATCATACGGTGCCGGCCTGGGATCAATCGAATCACCTCACGGGCAGTTTAAATTTTGTCGAAAATATCCGTCACTTTCCCGGTTGGCAAGAGTTTTGGCAGGTCTCAACAAAATATCCACCGTTACCCTATATCCTTGCGGCCCCTTTTCAAATGCTTTTTGGGCAGGGTAATGATCAGGCTTTGTTAATGAATCTCTTGTTAACTGGGGTGCTGATTTGGGCCGTTTTTAGCCTTGGGAAACGCTTGTTTAACCCAACTGTGGGCTGTTATGCCGCTGCAATCACCCTGCTGATGCCCCGGATTTTTCTGTTCCGACTCCATTACATTACCGATTACACCTTGGTGGTGACGACGGTGGCGAGTTTTACTTGTCTAACCCATTGGTATTTTGCCGAAAAAAGAAGTGTTCAATGGGGTTGGGCGATCGCCTTTGGTTTTTGCCTAGGGCTAGCCATGCTGACCAAACAGAGTTGCCTATTTTTTCTTTTTATTCCCCTCTGTTGGGCGATCGCTAGCAACTTCAGAAAAAAACAGTGGGAAAAGTTGCTGCAACTTGTGGTTAGCAGCATAACCTCTTTACCTGTTTGGCTAGGCTGGTATAGCACGAACTTTATTTACATTTTTAGCCTCTTTGAAGTCGTTAATGACATTGCCCCCGCCGCCGAAGGCGATCCCAAACTAAATACCCCCGCCGCTTGGATCTACTACTGGAAAGATCTCCCCAATGCGGTTTCTTGGATTCTCCTTTTACCACCCATTGTGGGGTTAATGCTGTATCTGGCTAAAAAACTGCCTTCTCGCAAGACTGTTTATGCTCTGCCGGAAAAGGAGAGTTTGCTTTGGCTCGGCATTTATTTTGGGGCCTCCTATCTCATTTTTTCTGGCTTCTACAACAAAGACACCCGCTATATCATGCCCTATCTGCCAATTGTGGCGGTTTTCTTGGGGTACGGTCTCACTCAGTGGCGTGGTAAGTGGCAACCGGTGCGTTGGGGAATGATCGCTTTAGCTGTAGCTTTTTGGCTCATCCAATTGTTTCCTTTGCCGATCATTGCGGGACTGGTGCCCAATCCTAATTATCCGGATCGGCAGACCTATCCACACCCAGAAATTATCCAGGAAATTATTCAAGAAACTCCAAATTTAAGAAGCAACTTGGGTGTCATCCCTGGGGTGGCGATCGCCAACAATCATACGCTGAATTATTATGGTGCGCTACGGAATTTTCAGATCTATGGGAGAGATTTAGGTAGTACGCCGGCACAGTTGGCCCAAGATCAAGCCTCCTTTGATTGGTTTTTAACGAAAACTGGGGCAGATCCCCACCGTAATGCAGATCAGTTGGCCCTTGGAGAGAGTTTTGATCGCAATCCGAAGTTAGAACTAACAGGGACTTGGATGCTTCCAGACCAAGACCAGCTAAAGCTTTACCATCGTCGCCAGCCTTTGGTTTCCGTAAACCCCATCCAGGGTACAGGCCCAGTCAGCTTACAAAAAGTGGAAGTGGCGCCAGAGGCGATCGCCGGGGAACCCTTACCAATTACCTATACTTGGTCGGGGACTCGCGAGGACTTAGCCCAGGGAATTGCATTACTCACCTGGTCGAATGGGGAACGGTTTTGGATTCAGGATCATCGGTTCGCCTTTGGGATGCTGCGGGAAAATTTGGAGAATCAAGGCGATCGCCTCGAAATTATTGAACGTACCGCTACTCTACCACCAGCAGATTTACCAGCGGGCCGTTATATCTTGGAGGCCCAGTATCTCGATCCAGCCACCGGGGAAGCCCGCCCCTTGAACCAACCGACAGTCACTGTAGAAATTTTGTCGGCCACAGGCGAAGCCTTAACACCAACGCAATTAGTGGCCTTAGATTGGCTGACCCAACTGCGGGAAATTGCGCCCCAACTTGGTGGAGGCATTGCGGGGTTAGAGCCATTATTTGCCCACGTCGAACGGCTCAACCAGTACGATCCAGTCCAGGATTATTTACAGCAAGTGGAAGATAGCCTTGCCTATCGCCTCACACAAACGTCAGCCAACGCAACAAATCGGCCCCAACTGCGGGATTGGTACTGGGCTAAAACTCTCGCCCATGCTCTCCAAGAGGAATCCCAGGCCACTATCGAGACCCTGACTCAACTCCAGCAACTGACCCCAGATGATCCCTGGGTGAATGCCTACATCGCTTTTGTGCATCTGTACCGTTGGGAGCCCAAGCAGGCGGAATTGGCCATCACACCGGTTTTGGACAAACTAGGGGATATTCCTGAAATTCAGGCGATCGCCGGCGTATCTGCTTTACTCCAAGGGAAATTTTTTAAGGTATGGTCGGTGGTGCAAACCCTGAAATCCCAGGGAGTTCTATAGGTTCTAAGCACTTCCGGGAGAGTAAAAGTTTGGTGTGATACCTTGGGGAAAAGCTTTATGTGGGAATACGAAAACCATGGCCGCACAAGTGGGACAACTGGCACCAGACTTTACTGCCACTGCCGTCATTGATCAGGAGTTCAAGAGCATTAAATTGTCTGATTATCGGGGGCAATATGTGGTGTTGTTTTTCTATCCCCTCGATTTCACCTTTGTCTGTCCGACGGAAGTGGGGGCCTTTAGCGATCGCCACGGAGAATTTAAAAAACTAGACACAGAGGTGTTGGGTGTTTCCGTCGATAGTGAATTTGCTCACCTAGCCTGGATCCAAACAGACCGCAAAATGGGCGGCGTGGGTGATTTAGCCTTTCCCCTGGTGTCTGATTTAAACAAAACCATTAGCACGGCCTACGGTGTCCTGGAACCGGAAGCGGGAATCGCCCTGCGGGGACTTTTTATCATTGACCCGGAAGGAATGATCCAACACATCACCGTGAATAATTTTTCCTTTGGCCGCAGCATTGACGAAACCCTGCGGGTGCTCCAGGCGATTCAACATGTGCAGAAACACCACAACGAAGTCTGTCCCGTAGATTGGCAGGTGGGCGATCGCACCATGGTTCCCAACCCCACCGAAGCCCAAGCTTATTTTTCGGATCTCTAGGGGAAAAACTGCGAGATTAGCCGCAAGAAAGGCTAAAGTGTGAAGGCACTTTGAAATCAAAATGAGCACCATGCACCAAGGCGATCTGATCGAACTCTCCATCCATGACCTCAATAGCCAGGGGGCTGGGGTCGGTCGCTACGGGGATCAGGTGGTGTTTGTGCCAGATACGGTACCAGGCGATCGCCTCCAGGTCAGAATTGTGCGGCGTAAGCGACAATACGCTATCGGTCAATTGCAAAAAGTTTTAGCACCGGCCCCAGAACGGCGGCGTCCTCCCTGCATCGTGGCGGACAAATGTGGTGGTTGTCAGTGGCTCCAGGTGGAAGATTCGCTGCAACAACAGGTGAA
This sequence comes from Synechococcus sp., assembly GCA_035284725.1. Taxonomy (GTDB): domain Bacteria; phylum Cyanobacteriota; class Cyanobacteriia; order Cyanobacteriales; family MRBY01; genus MRBY01. Next base: position 8,724 of record JAYKIK010000130.1, on the reverse strand, counting down.
AACGAATGAAGTTAAACAAGCTTTACAGCGCATTGGTGGCTTCCAAGACATTGTAATTCAGCCCATTCTTTCCGGTGAGGGGCCTTTAGGTTACCGCAACAAGGCGACTTATCCCCTCGGTCGTTCCAGCAGCATGGGTAATGTACAGGCGGGTTATTATCGCAGAGGCAGTCATCAGCTTGTTAATCTCAACCAATGCCCCGTCCAGGATCCGCGCCTTAATCCCCTCTTGGGCAATGTCAAAATCGATATTCAAAATCAAGGCTGGTCAATTTACAACGAAACGAAACACCAGGGCAAACTGCGACACCTTGCCCTCCGCATCGGTCAGCGCACCGGGGAAATGTTATTAACCCTAATTTCCACCAGTGGTGACTTGATCAACCTAGAAACCCAGGCCGAAACTTGGCTCGCGGAATATCCTGGCCTCGTGGGAGTCTGTCTTAATGAAAATCCGAAAAAAGGCAATCTCATCTGGGGGGAAACCACAAAGGCGATCGCCGGCCGTCCCTATCTTGAAGAAATTTTTGCCGGCCTAACCCTTAAACTCCGACCCGAAACCTTTTTCCAAGTCAACACCAGCGCCGCCGAAACTCTTTTGGAGGCGATCGCCCAACAGCTCACCCTCACGGGGACGGAAATTCTCATTGATGCCTACTGTGGTGTGGGAACTTTTACTTTACCCCTCGCCAAAAAGGTTAAACAGGCGATCGGTATTGAAGTCCAAGTCAGTTCCATCCAGCAAGCCTGGGAAAATGCCCACCACAACGATATTCACAACATTGATTTCCGCACTGGCACCGTTGAATCCGTCTTGCCAAGCCTCGAAGTTGCCGCCGACATCGTTCTCCTTGATCCGCCACGCAAGGGATGCGATCGCCAAGTTTTAGATAGTCTCCTCGAGATTCAACCCCAGCAAATTCTCTACATTAGCTGTAACCCTTCGACCCTAGCGCGGGATCTCAAAATTCTCTGCGAAACAGAACAATACCAAATCCAATGGGTGCAGCCCGCCGACTTCTTCCCCCAAACGCCCCATGTGGAGTGCGCCGTTCACCTCCGTCGCGTCGAGCCCTGATTTTTTTGTATAATACAAGGCAGAAAACACAACAAAATCGTTCGGAATTCCCTACAAGTTCAGGGGCTATGTTGTGATTAAGGTTTTTTTAACCGCCAAACTTTTAAGGAGTAATCATTCCCGTTTCCTCTAGTTCACCTCTGCGCACTTACCCGGAAAGGAGCATCACCTGTGATTGCCATCTCGTTGCCGCCACTAAAATCCCACTGGACGACTCTCAGTTTTGCTTCTACCCTTTACCTCATACCCATACTAGATTTACTCCTCGACCGTATTCCCCGAGAATGGCGCTATGAAGTGCAACTTGGTCTCCAGGAAGCCTTAATCAACGCCGCTAAACATGGAAACCAATTGGATCCCAGCAAAAAAGTCATTGTGCACTTTTATATGGGCAGTGAACAATGCTCTTGGATTATTACTGATGAAGGCCAGGGATTTGACCGCCAGGCCCAATGTTGCCAGTTAGATGACCACCTTCTGCCCCCCGAAGAAGATGAATGCGGACGAGGCCTTTGTTTGCTCTATCAAATCTTTGATCAAGTTCATTGGAATCCCACGGGCAACCAGCTCCGTCTCACCAAACGTTTTAGCAGTGCCCCTGTGATTGCCCTCGAACCGTCTCCCTTCTTTTAAGCAGCAGAATATCTATCTCCACCTATAGAAAACACGAGTTTCTAGCATCGTACTGTTGTATAAACCACATTGGCTTAGCAGGTGGCAAGATTCTGCGGAAAAAAGCCAATGTCTAACTGGCGGTAGCTGGATTACTAGAAGGCTTGACAGAGCGACGATTAGCAAAGGTCTTTGAGGACTCCGCTGCTTCCATTGGTACAAATTCAATGTGATTGAGCAAGGTTGTCACAAAGGCAAAGAGCAAAAATGGTAAAGAAAGGACAACCACCAATGCCACGGTCGCTAAAGCATAGACTTGTCTGGTGGCACTCCAAAGGGCCAGGGTCGTTGCTAGGCTTAGGAAAATGACAATTAACCAAACAATTATTTGTCCGTAAATATCACCGAATGTTAGGGTGCAAACCATCCGGTATTTGGTACTTTCGTTATCCATAATTCGTTATTGTTAAGTTCTTAAAGGCTAGGAAGCGATATGGGCTGAGAGCCCCGATCATGTCTCGGTTTTAAACGATTTATGAGAAGGTATGACCATTGCCGCAACATCAATTAACAAATGAGTACTTGGGAAATTTATTGAGTACAAAAACTTAGCTCGACCTGTTTCGGCGCAGAATTTCAGGAGACAGTGAAAGCTGGCTTTAGGATGAGCTTCTGAGTATTACTGCCTCCTTTGCTAAGTCAGAAAAATAGTAAGTAAAATGTTAAGATTTGCTTCTATTTCTTGATCATTGAAATCCGCCTTATGTCTGCGAACAATAAAACCCATAGAGAACATCTTTGTACCTTAATTCGGCAGCTCCATCACCAGGGAAAGTCCCCTGCCACTTCCACAAATTATTCATTTTTAGGGGAAGACCAAACGATTTTGGTGTCCCGCAGTGGTGTGGATAAATCGCAATTTCAACCAGAAGATTTTTTGGCTGTAGATCTTCAAGGAGACCCCCTGCCAGATTACGCCCATATCAAACCATCGGCAGAAACCTTAATTCACTGCTTCATCTACGAAAATTTTCCAGGGATGACCTGTGTTTTACATACCCATTCCGTGGCGGCAACACTTTTATCCAGTCTGTTTGAACCTAAGAAAACGATTACTTTTACGGGTTATGAGGTCATCAAGGGCATTACGGGACAAACGACCCATGCCACGACGATCGCCATGCCGATTTTTACCAATGATCAGGATATGTCGGCATTTTGTGAGAAATTGGCCCAACGCCGGGGGGAATTAGACAACTATGGTTTCCTCATCGCTAAACATGGTCTCTATGCCTGGGGGGAAACTTTGGCGATCGCCAAGCGCCACTTGGAGGTCTGGGAGTTCATGTTAGAATGCGAGCTTGAGCAACTGAAAATCACTCCCCCACTGGCTTCCCGATGACGACGTTATACCAAACCGAATCGAAACAAACCCTAAGCGATGCCGCCGCCATTAAAGACTTTTTAGATAATCATGGCATTTGGTTTGAGCAGTGGGAAACCCCAGCAGAACTTGCCCAGGATGCTTCCCAGGAGGAGATTTTGGCGGCCTATGCCGCTGTTCTTGATCCCTACATGGCGGCTAATGGTTACCAAAGCGCCGATGTGGTAAATATCCACAGTGGCATCGAAAATTATCCCGCAATCCGAGAAAAGTTTTTAGCAGAACACACCCATTCCGAAGATGAAGTGCGCTTTTTTGTAGCGGGGAAAGGACTGTTTTGGTTTAACCTTGATGGCGCGGAAGTCTTTAATGTCTGCTGTGAAGCGGGAGATTTAATCTCCGTCCCCCAGGGGACAAAACATTGGTTTGATGCAGGGGCAGTGCCCAATGTGAAAGCGATCCGCATTTTCTCCGACACCGCCGGTTGGACGCCCCATTACACTGGCTCCCAGGTTGAACAACAGTACCGCGAAATCTCCCTATGATTCAGTTCGTCTTGATGGACATTGAAGGCACAACCACCTCGGTGAGCTTTGTGTTTGATGTGTTGTTTCCTTACTTTCGGGAAAATATCCAGATCATTGCTGACCGGGCCCAGGAACCAGAGATTGCAGCGATCCTCCAACAGGTCCAAGATCTCGTGCACCAGGAAACGGGGGAAAGCCTAGACCAAACCGGGGCGATCGCCAAATTGCATCAATGGTCTGTGGAAGACCGGAAAGTTGCGCCTCTGAAAGCAATGCAGGGTTTTTTGTGGGAGGAAGGTTATAAAAAAGGTGATTTTCGGGGCCATGTCTATCCGGATGTCTTACCCAAGCTCAAACAGTGGCAGACCCAAGGAATCCAACTGGGGATTTATTCCTCCGGCTCCGTAAAGGCACAAAAGCTACTCTTTGGTTATTCCGAATATGGTGATCTAACGGGCTATTTCAACTACTTTTTTGATCTGAAGGTGGGTCAAAAACGGGAGGTACAATCCTACCAGGCGATCGCCCAAACCATCGATTTGCCCCCGGCCCATATTTTATTTCTATCGGATATCCCTGCCGAACTCGATGCCGCTGCCCAAGCAGGTTACCAAACAATCCAACTTGTCCGCCCAGGTACCACTGCGTCCCCGCATCATCAACAGGTGCCAGACTTTTCTACCCTTTGAGGCACTACCTAACCATTTTTCCATCACCCTTTGAGGCATTTTCTTTGTCGTGAAATGTCTAAAAACTATTGTTACTAGCCCCGTTCCTAAAAAAAGAAATTCGCTAGGCTAGAGCCAGGGGAGTTCCCTAACCCCATGTGATGGAGAAGGCCAATGGTAGACATGCCAGAAATTTCCTTAGTTGAAAACCGAGACTATACCCTAATCATTGATAAAAGTGGCAGTATGTACACCTGTGATCTGCCCGTAACAAACAAAACCCGCTGGGATGCCGCCCAGGAATCTACCCTCGCCCTCGCCCAAACCTGCGAAAAAATTGATCCCGATGGAATCACGATCTATCTCTTTTCAGGAAGATTCCGCCGCTATGACAACGTCACCGCCGATAAGGTCAGTCAAGTTTATGCTGAAAATGAACCGATGGGACGTACGGATCTCGCTGCGGTGCTCCAGGATGCCCTCGACAATTATTTCCAGCGCAAAGCCCGGGGGGAAGCCAAACCCAATGGTGAAACTTTTCTGGTGATTACCGATGGGGAACCAGATGACGGCAAAGCAGTTATGCGAATCATCATTGAGGCAGCCAATAAAATCGACCGAGATGAAGAATTAGGTATTTCCCTCATCCAAGTGGGCAGAGATCGGAAAGCCACCGCCTATCTCAAAGCCCTCGATGATCAACTGGAACAGGCCGGTGCCAAGTTTGACATTGTCAACACTATCACCATTGATCAAATGGCCAGTATGTCCCTGTCAGAAGTACTCCTAAAAGCCCTCACAGATTAAAAACCCGCGTTGATTCTATATTCCAAAAGGCGATCGCCCCGAGATGACTTTGGTATGATGGCTAGCGCAATGACCGCACTACAAATCATTTAAACAGTTAGGACGAAAAAAATGGGAGAAGCAAAGCGCCGCAAAAAATCCATGGGGGAAGACTATGGTAAAGAACAGCGCCTTTACCCCTGGTTACCTCTGACAAAAACCCAAGCAGAACAAGCTTACAACTTGACCACTAAGGGAGCCTGGGTTGGCATCGGCCTCATGGTTTTATTGTGGGTAACCGTCCGCATCATTGGCCCTGGTTTTGGCTGGTGGGCCGTGGACTAATTTCCCCAGTCCCTACCGATGGTGCATTGAAAAAAATATTTTTGTACCCTGGGATCTCCCCCTGGAAAAACTGATTAGCCTTGGTAATGTCATGTTCTATTAACGATTACTTTGCGTGATTACAGGGCAGACTGCAAAATAGCAGTAGAACGGTGGGCACTGAAGGTACAAAATTTTTACCATTAACCGGATATCGTTAACTGACCATGTGCGTTTCCAGGCGACAGGAGTCTCCCTACCACTGTCGTGCAATCACGCTCGACCACCGTTTATTTTGTTAGGAGTAATAACTTACTGTGCAAACACAACCTTCTACCCCCTCGACAAATTCCCATGGCGTTTCTGCGCTGAGCGTAAGTGGCGATCGCACTGGGATGGATAAAGAAAGTCTCCGCCGTGCCTTTTTCGATCACCTATTCTATTCCGCTGGCATTGATAAAGAATCCGCCCAACAACGGGACTATTATGTTGCCCTGGCTAACGTGGTGCGCGATCGCCTTTTAGAACGGTGGAAAAAAACTGAACAAACCTACATTGAGACCAACGCCAAAACCGTCTGTTACCTCTCCGCTGAATTTCTGATGGGGCGTTACCTCGGCAATAACCTGATTAGCCTGGGCATTTATGAAACCGTTGCCGAGATGCTCGCCGAAAGTGGCATTAAACTCGAAGATATCCTTGAAGAAGAAGTGGATCCCGGCCTCGGCAATGGGGGCTTAGGTCGTTTAGCGGCTTGTTTCTTGGACTCCTTGGCCTGTCTGGAAATCCCCGCCATTGGCTATGGTATTCGCTATGAATTTGGTATTTTCCACCAATACATTCGCAACGGTTGGCAAGTGGAAGTCCCCGACAAATGGCTCCGCAACGGCAACCCCTGGGAAATCTGTCGCCAAGCCGAAGCCTTAGAAATTCCCTTTGGGGGCCACACCGAAGTCTATCACTGCGAAAAAGGCTATCCCTGTGCGGTGTGGGTGCCCGCCCGTCGTGTGAAAGCTGTCCCCTATGACACCCCGGTGCCCGGTTACAGTAACAACACCGTGAATGTTCTCCGCCTCTGGAGTGCCATGGCCGCTGAGGATGAAGGTTTTAACTTCGAAGCCTTTAATGCTGGAGACTATGACGGTGCCGTCGCCAACCAGATTTCTTCCGAAAACATCTCTAAAGTTCTCTATCCCAACGACAATACTCCCCAGGGTCGACAACTGCGCCTTGAGCAGCAATTTTTCTTTGTGTCTGCTTCCCTCCAGGACATGATCCGCTCCCACCTGAAGAAGCAACCGACCCTTGATAATTTCTTTGACTTTTATACCATCCAGCTCAACGATACCCACCCGGCGATCGCCGTCGCCGAGTTGATGCGCCTGTTCATCGATGAACACAATCTCCCTTGGGAACGCGCCTGGAGCATTACCCAGAAAAGCCTCGCCTACACGAACCACACCCTGATGCCTGAGGCGTTAGAACGTTGGCCCGTGGAGATGTTCGAGCAGTTACTACCCCGGCACCTGGAGATTATCTACGAAATCAATTTCCGCTTCATCGAAAACCTGAAGATCTGGTATGCCGATCACGCGGATCTCGACCAACTGATCCAAGAACTATCGATCATTGAGGAATACCCCCAAAAATCCATCCGGATGGCCAACCTTGCCTGTGTGGGTAGCCATGCGATTAACGGGGTAGCCGCGCTCCATACCAACCTGCTTAAATCCGATACGCTCAAAGGTTTTGCTCGGATTTGGCCCGAAAAATTCCAAAACAAAACCAATGGTGTGACGCCGCGCCGCTGGATTCGCCAATGTAACCCCAAACTAGCTGGCCTTATTTCTAGCAAAATCGGTACTGATTGGGTCAAAAACCTGGAACAGGTGCAGCGCATTGAAGAATTTGTTGATGACCCTGAGTTCCGGCGTCAGTGGCGTGAGATCAAATATCAAAACAAGGTCAAGCTCGCTGACTATATCGAACATCACAATGGCGTTGAAATTGATCCCAACTCCATCTTTGATATTCAGGTTAAGCGGATTCACGAGTATAAGCGCCAACTGCTGAACGTTCTATTTATCATCACCCTCTACAACCGCATCAAACATAACCCCGCCATGAAGATGGTTCCCCGTACTGTCATTTTTGGGGGTAAGGCGGCCCCGGGTTATTTCATGGCAAAACTGATTATTAAATTAGTCAATGCTGTGGCCGAGGTGGTAAACAATGACCCCGACACCCACAACCGCCTCAAGGTGGTCTTTATGGAGAACTTTAATGTTTCTCTCGGCCAAAAGATTTATCCAGCAGCGGATCTTTCTGAACAGATTTCTACCGCGGGGAAGGAAGCCTCTGGTACGGGGAATATGAAGTTTGCGATGAATGGCGCTCTGACCATCGGTACCCTGGATGGGGCAAACATCGAAATCCGCGAGGAAGTGGGTGAGGAGAACTTCTTCCTGTTTGGTCTCAAGGCGGAGGAGGTTTATTTCCTCAAGGCTAACGGCTACGACCCGATGCACTATTACCACAACAATGCAGAGCTTAAAGGGGTGATTGACCGCATTGCCCGGGGCGACTTCTCCCATGGGGATACGGAAATGTTCAAGCCCATTGTTGATTCTCTGTTGTACGACGATCAGTATGTACTCCTCGCGGATTATGAGTCTTATATTGAGTGCCAACAGGATGTGGCCAATGCCTATACAGAAACAGAACGCTGGACGCGGATGTCGATTCTCAATGCGGCGCGGGTAGGTAAATTCTCTTCTGACCGCACCATTGATGAGTATGTGAAGGAAATCTGGCGCGCTCAACCGGTCTCTGTAAAACTTTAGGGGCCGGAGGCGATCGCCTTTTTTCTGGATTTTTTAGTTTCTAAAGGCGTGGGTGGGTCAAAGCGGCCCACCTTTTTTGGTTAATTTTGGGCAACGCCTAAATCCTGAAGGGCGAGGCGAACTTGTTCTAAGCGACGGCGGTTCACTCCCAAATCAGATTCTCCCAGGCGAGAGGCTGAGCGCATGTGAATCACAGGTTCTGTATCTGGCAGGTAAAATTCCACATCATCGACAAATCCGAGTAAGCGACTGCGGGACTCCGCTCGGATATAGTCTTCTGTCTGGGTAATAATGTCAGTGCGAGGCACAACCCCCAAAACTTTGACCAGGGAATCATAGGCCCGTTGGCGATCGCCTACATAGGCAATTGGCGAGATTTGATGTTCCCCATCACCATCCTGACTGACTACGCAATTGGGAGTATTGGGACAGGGGGCCAGGTGACCGGCTTGGATACCTAAATTCGTCGGTGGAGTACCCGCAAAAGGGGAGGCGGCATAAC
>JAYKIK010000129.1:0-3239 GCA_035284725.1 Synechococcus sp. | reverse complement strand
AAGGCTAAAATTAGAGGTAGAAATATTGACGGTAGCATTGCCTCAGAACCTCTGCGAATCTTCTACTCTGATCTTGCTACCGTTTTCTCACTCATTCCACAATTCCAATGGATAAAGTCGAGCTAAGGAACTGCAATTGATCTTGGACCTCACGGGGCTGCAAATCTCCCAGATCAGAGGCGATGCTATCAGGCTTCAGCAAATTTTTATTAACTTAATCAACAATGCCATCAAATTTACCCACCAGGGAGAGATTGTGATCACGGCACACCTAGAACCCCAGGGAGAATCACTATTGTTCACCGGTTCGGTTCGGGATCAAGGAATTGGCATTGCCCCGGAGCAGATCAAGACGCTATTTACGGAATTTGCCCAGGTGGATGCTGGCATGACCCGGGAATATGGGGGAACGGAGTTAGGTTTAACGATTAGTAAAAAATTGTGTGAGTTGATGGGAGGCACTGTCCGGGTAGAAAGTGAAATCCTGCGGGGTAGTTGTTTTACCTTTACGGCCTTGGTACATCCCAGTGACCAGCCACCGCCACTTTGGCAGTTACCCCCCCAGACTAAGGTGCTCTTGATTGACGGACATCCAAGCCATCAGCGGGTACTCCAGGCCCAGTTAACCCAATGGAATGGGGCGCGACAGTGGTGACGGCGGCGAACGGGGCGATCGCCTTAGAATTATGGGCGGCTCACCTCGAGGAAGAACCGGACTCTTCCTTACCACCGTTTGGTTTCCTGATCATGGATGAATTTTTACCGGACATGGCAGGGCAAAGTTTAATCGAGAGATTCCAGCAGGCACCCCGCCACCAAGGGATAGTCAATCTGATCGTCACGGCCATTAATCGCATCGAAGTCCATGCCCACCTCAGGAAACTGCCCGCAACTCGGTGCCTAACGAAACCCGTGAGCCCCTTGGAATTGTGGGCAGCCCTAGGGGGAGCAGAGGGGACAGGCACAGAGACTATAACTCCGGCCCAAGTGCCTGCTGGTCTGGGTTCTGGGACAATCATGTTGGGCGATCGCCATTTACTGTTAGTGGAAGACAACCCCATGAATCAAATTGTTGTCCGGGAGATGGGCGCCCTCTATGGCCTTGATATCCAAGTGGTTGCTAGCGGGATCGACTGTTTAGAATATTTGCGCCAGAGTGCTCCTGAGCATCCCGTGGAGTTGATTTTGATGGATTGCATGATGCCCCAGATGGATGGCTATGAAACGACCCAGCGGATCCGAGCGGGGGAAGGGGGCCGACAATATCAAGATCTACCCGTTGTCGCTATCACCGCCAATGCCTTGGATAGCGATCGCCAAGCCTGTCTCGCCGCCGGGATGAACGATTGTTTAGTTAAACCCTTGGATCTCAACGAGTTTATTGAAATGCTGACCAAGTGGCTAAGTTAAGATAAACAGCGAATTATTTTTTGCCGATCAACCCCTATGCTGTGTCTCCTGCGGATTGAAAATTTTGCCTTGATCGATCACTTGGAACTGGAGTTACAGGCCGGCTTGATGGTACTAACAGGGGAAACGGGGGCTGGCAAATCGATTATCCTTGATGCCTTGGATCTGGCCCTGGGGGGGAAAGGCACAGCCCGGATGATTCGTGCAAAAAATAACCAAGGGGAAGCAACGGGGGAACGGGCCTTTATTGAAGCCACCTTTGCCCTGACGCCCACGGTTAAACAATGGCTCCAAAACCAAGAAATTGACATCCTAGAAGATGACACAGTGGTCTGTAGCCGGGAACTGAGCCTCACCCGTAGTGGTTTGCGATCGCGCTGTCGGGTAAATGGGATTATCCTCAACCAAAGCCTCATGGCCGACCTGCGGGAACAGTTAGTCGAGATCACCGCCCAGGGGCAAACGGTGGAGTTACTTATTCCCGAACGGCAACGGGCCCTATTGGATAATTATGGCGGTTCCCCCCTACATCAGCAGCGGCAGGGGGTGACGGCAGCCCATCAACGTTATCTTAAAGCCAAGCATTTACTCGAAAATCGACGCACTTCTGAACAGGAACGCTTACAACGGCTAGATTTACTGCAATATCAACTCCAGGAGCTAAAGGAAGCCAATTTAAACGACCCCGAAGAATTGGAACAGCTCCACCAAGAAGGCGATCGCCTTTCCCATGTGGTGGAACTCCAGCAACTGAGTTACCAGACCCACCAAATTTTGTACCAAAATGACGACCCCGAAACCCCGGCAGTGGCGGATCTCCTTGGTGATGCCGAAACTTTACTCCAGGAAATGGTGGACTATGATGCCCAGTTAAGCGGCATCCTCGATATGGTGCGCAATGCCCTCACGGAAGTGGTGGAAGCGGGCCACCAAATGAGCACCTACAGCAATAATCTTGAAGCGGACCCAGCACAACTGGCGGACATAGAAGGGCGCATTCGGGTGCTGAAACAAATTTGCCGCAAGTATGGCCCCACCCTCACCGAGGCGATCGCCTACCGAGATAAACTCCAGGGGGAATTAGAAACCCTCACCGCTGCCGACCAATCCATTGAAGCCCTAGAGGAAGACTGCGCCATTAAACGCCAAATATTAGAAGCAGAATGTGAAAAATTAACTCAATTACGCCAAAAGGCAGCCCAAAAGCTTGAAAAACAACTCATTAAAGAACTGAAGCCCCTGGCCATGGAGAAGGTGAGTTTTGAATGTCGTCTCCAGCCGATGCCCCCGAACAACACCGGTGCGGATCAGGTATTTTTTTATTTCAGTCCCAATCCCGGGGAAGCCGCCCAACCCCTGGCCGAGATTGCCTCCGGTGGCGAAATGAGCCGGTTTCTCCTCGCCCTGAAAGCCTGCTTTACCCAACAACAAACCATTCCCAAAACCCTAGTTTTTGATGAAATTGATGCGGGGGTTTCTGGCAAAGTGGCCCAGGCGATCGCCTCCAAACTCCACCACCTCAGCCGCCATCACCAGGTACTCTGCGTCACCCACCAACCCCTGATCGCCGCCATGGCCGATGGACATTTTCGTGTGACAAAACAGGTACAGTCCAAGGGGAAAAAAGCAAAGGAGGAGCAAGGCGATCGCACCATCGTGACAGTGGAGTCCCTCAGACATCTACACACCCGCCGGGACGAGTTAGCCCAGTTAACCGGTGGTCACGCCGCAGACGATGCCATTTCCTTCGCGGAATCCCTCCTTACCCAAGCCCAGAGCCTCAAGGAAACCCTCAAAGGATCAGAGGTTTAGGCGAGTTGTTTTTGCAC
>JAYKIK010000128.1:0-5481 GCA_035284725.1 Synechococcus sp. | reverse complement strand
GCGATCGCGAAGTCACCGCCGGAGTTAGTCAGAATGTTGCAGCGGGAAACGGAACAAATGGCCCGACAAAACGAAACAGGAGAATTTGAATAAATGAATTTTTTAGAAGTGCAATTCAAATTACGGGGTAAAACTTTGCCTGCGGATCATGGCTATAGTCTCTATTCTGCAATCAAACAAATATGGCAACAATCCGCCTTAGTGCCCTCACTTAATGCAGATATTTCCCCAGAAGTTTTAATCAGTAGTATTTCGGGATTGGGCAATAAGCAAGGAATGATTAGTCTCCCAGGGCGATCGCGGTTTCGATTGCGGTGTCCGGCGGAACAAGCCCAGGTTTGGTATCGGGTTTTGCAAAACCAAGTGCTGGATATTCAAGGGCATTTAGTACGCTTAATCCAGCCTCGGCTGACGGTGATTCAGGCTGCGCCTATTCTGACCTCCCGTTTAGTGGTAATCAAATTGGAGGAATGGGATAACCAGACTGCTCCTCAATATTTTTTAGAGTCCTGTCAAAAGGCTTTAGAGCGACTGGAAATCAACGGGCAACCTTTTATTGAAAGTAATCATGATGGAGATCTGGCCCGGCGATCGCTCCGTATCCGTGGCAAACATGTGATGGGCTTTGGGGTCACCGTAGAAGGATTGAGTGATGACGACGCGATCAGGTTGCAATGTCTGGGTTTAGGGGGTCGCGGTCATTTCGGCTGTGGTTGGTTCTATCCCAAAAAGGAGGAGCCCGAACATGCAGCCTAAGCTCAAACCCAATTGTTTACTAGCAAAATCCTTTGAAGCTGGTCATTGGCGAGGCTCTTATAGTCTAGTTGGTCATACTGTGGATGTGGTGAATTCGGTCACAACCTTAGTGGATACTTTGGGGTCAAGATTAATCGATCAATTTGGTTTAACTTGTACCTTCGAGCATTTACGGTCAACTGCCAGACTTGCCGCCTATCTCCATGATTGGGGTAAGGCGAACGATCACTTTCAGGGCATGGTACGAGCCAATATCCCCGATACTTTTCCCCAAAGAAAATATCCTGAGAAACAGCAAATGTTACGCCATGAGGTTCTTTCTGGATTATTGGCATGGGAATTTAAGGACTGGCTAGAGCAAGCTGAAGGTGACTTCATAACAGGATTGGTAGCAGCAGGGGGGCATCATCTCAAACTCGGTGGTCATGGTGGCAAAAGTACGGATGAGTTTGGCGAAATTCGTCAGAGCGGAGATACACAAATATATCTCTATGCTCTTCAGAAAAAAGAGGGTAAACTCGCCTACCATCCCAAGTTTCGGGGCTTACTCAAGTACGGTATTCAAGCTCTAGGATTGCTGAAAGATATCAAACTCTCCAAAGCACCGCCTCTAGTCTGGACTCGCCGAGATATAGAGCAGAAACAGCGCGACCTAAGAGATTATTTAACGTTTGACTGGGAGGGGGATCCGGTTTTCGTGGCAGTAATTAAGGCTCTTCTAGTCGCAGGGGATTGCTCCGGTTCTGCCCTCGCGAAGGAGGAGGTTGATTTACAGCGATGGATTCGGGGTGAGCTGGGAAATACGCTCGATGAAACCAAACTCAACAAAGTGATCGATGCTCGTCTGGATGGTTATGACCTGAGACCTTTTCAGCAGCAATTGGGTGAAGTTAAAAGTCGTGTGGCGATCGCCCGGGCAGGCTGTGGCACGGGTAAAACTTTGGGAGCCTATAACTGGGCAAAAACCCATGCTATTGGTCGAAAACTCTTTTTTTGTTATCCCACTACCGGAACCAGTACAGAAGGATTTATCGATTATGTTCACGGCAAGGTAGAAGCAGAGTTGTTTCATTCCCGATACCAAGTCGATCTGGAAATGATGAAAACGGGGGAAGAAAATCAACTGGAGGATAACAGCGCAGCGGAAGCGACGATCAAACTCGAATCTTTTCGGGCTTGGGGAGCAGAATCAATCGTCTGTACTGTTGATACGGTCTTAGGTTTATTTCAATGTAATCGCCGTCCGCTCTACTGTTTTCCGGCGATCACCAACGCTGCTTTTGTGTTTGATGAAGTGCATTGCTATACCCCCAAGCTTTTTGGAACATTGCTGCGATTTTTGCGGGTGGTGAAAGCGCCAGTATTATTAATGTCTGCTTCGGTGCTCCCTTGGCAAAAGAAAGCCATTGAAGAAGCGGTGGGGGAAACGGTTGAAATTATTGAAGGGGCAAAAGATCTTGAAGCTCTACCTCGCTATCGTTTCCAAGTTTTCGATCAGCCCGATTGGCATCGCGTGGAACAGGAGTTGCAATCAGGGGGAAAAGTGCTCTGGGTTTGTAACCAAGTGAATACGGCGATCGCCGTTTATGAGGAAGCAAAAGCTCGTGGCTTAGATGCCCTGCTTTATCACAGTCGGTATCGTTATCAAGACCGAGTAAATCACCATCGAGCAGTCGTCGATTCTTTTAAACCAGATCAGAAAAAACCTGTCATTGCCATCTGTACCCAAGTGGCAGAAATGTCTTTGGATTTGTCGGCAACCCTGCTTGTTTCCCAAATTGCAGATCCTGCGGGATTGATTCAAAGATTAGGGCGATTAAATCGAAAATATTGCGGTCATGTTCTCGATGCGATGTTTTATCCCGATGAGAAACAAGGTTTTCCTTATGACGCAGCCATTCTGGACAGTGGTTTAGGCATGCTCCAAACATTTACGGGCGAGGTAAGCCAAGCAGATCTGGCCCAATGGCTGGAAAAATTCACACCGGAGCCAAACCAAGAGGACGAGGATTTCAATCTTGTGTGGCTTGATGGTAACTGGAAAACCTATCCCACATCATTACGGGAAGCTGGTCATAATGTCACAGCTTTGCTCGAAACAGATATTCCAATGATCAAAAAACTTTCTCCCAAGGAGATCCCGAAATATACTTTGCCAATTCCTAATCGAGGCAGTCAACGCTGGGAAAAATATAAATTCTTTCCCATTGCCCCCAGCAATATTTGGGGATATTCCGAGGAAAAAGGCGCATTTGATTTAACAAGGAGGTGATGCAAGATGACAGAAATGATTCTTTCCCTGTTTAATCCCAATAGCCTTTTGCCCCATCGGGCGGGGCTTGCGGGTTTAGCTTTAGCTCTATCTGCCCTTGACTCCTCAGATGCTCCTGTGAAATGGGAGGTAACAGAGGATGAGGTAAAACTTACTTGGGACTGTACTGACAAAGAAGCAATTCAATGGCTTTTACAGAATACCTATCAAATTAAAGATGGTTATCTGGATGTTAAAGCTCTCAATCTTGATGAACAAAGTCGCTATGTTTTCACAGATGGTGTAACCACTACTTTCTTACAACATAGTAAACAGAGAAGCCTTGATAAACAAACAACTTCCTTAAGCTTTCAAGTAGATGAAGGACAACCTGAAATCCAAGTGAATTATCGTCCTTTACTCAGTTGTTACTACACCAGTGATTTCAAGGAGGCTTTTAATAATAAAGGAACATTCAAAAAAACAATTCCTCTGAAAGGGCATCATTTGCCGGGTTTAGTGGAAGATTTTGCCAATGGGGCTTATCAAGAATCACCGGAGAATTATTTGGCTTTATTATTCCTCCCAATTGCCTGCCATTATTATCGTCTCCCTGGCTTTCTCTCAGGTCTGGTGATTCCCTCGGTCACTAATCTCAAGGCATGGGTAAAACGCCGAAAGGTATTTTCAGGCAGAGCAGTAACAAAACTAAAGCCCTATGGTGAGTTTTGTGCCAATGGAGCAGGAGAGTCAGCTTTAAGGTTTTTACTTCAGGAAAAACTAATTCAAGATTCCCAAGATTTTAAAGTTGACTATTGCGAGGTTTACCGTCTAGGGAAACAACCTTGGGATGGTAATCAAGCTTATTTAAAGCAGGAGGTTTATCGCGTTTATGCGACAGCGGAAATGCTGCAAATTTATCAAGATGCTTGGGGTTTATTTCCCAGTATTGTCCGCACAAATGATAAGGGAAAAAGCTGGTTAGCTAGCTCTAAAGTTTTACCGTGGATTGCCGATAACTTAATCAAGGGCGATCGCTGGTATCAAGGATTTTTCGAGTTTCGCAAAGCGAATGATATTTATGAACGCAAAGGATTAGTCAGTATGACCAAAGTTGAGAATGCACTTACTCCCCCAGAGCAAATCTTTTTTGACTCGATTCAGGGGGCGTTTAGTCGTTATTTACGGGGACAATTTGAGCAAGCGACCAAACAAGGGCGCAAGTTGGATTATCCCCAAGTAACCAGGAAGGTCATCTATCGCCTCCAACGTCCCAACACCCAACAGGAGTTTGCTTCGGCGGTGGTGGATTTCCTCAGTCAATTTCCCAGTAAAGCGGCACGGGGAGCCGGGGCAGAGATCTATCAATGGCTCTACCGCGATCGCCAATGGAAACAGGCCCGTGATTTAGCGCTGCTGGCGATCGCCACCTATGAGGGCAAAAACAAACAGGGGGAAGCGGAAGTACCGGAGGAGATTTTGGATCAGACAATCTCTGAAGAAGATACCGATGAAGCCTTTGAACTTTCTGTCTAAACCCTCTCGTGATCTCAATCTGAAAACCTTTAGAAGAAAAAATTATGTCTCAACATCTATTTGCCACAATCGTTACCCCCACTGCGATCGCTGCCAATAACCGAGGGGAAGGGGATGGTAGCACCCTCTCTACTCTCCAGAAAATCACCCGTGGCCATGACCAATACACCACGGTGAGTGCGGAAGCGATCCGCTGGGCGTACCGAGAATATTTTCAGCATCATCACAGTAATGAAACTAATCGCAGTTTTGACCCAGACAAGGATCTTTATATATTTCAGACGGAGAAATTTAATGCGGAAACCTTCATTGATGATGATCTTTTTGGCTATATGGATGCGAAAAAAGGTAAGGACAATGAAAATGCAACCACAAAACGACGGGGGGCTTTAGAAATCAGTCGGGCAATCAGTCTCGATCCTTACTGGGGTGATATTGCCTTTGGGTCTAAAGGTGGTGAGAAGAATAAAACCTCCATTCATGAAACGGAGGTACATTGCACTGCCTATCAGTACACCCTCGCGGTCACACCGGAACATCTCAAGAAAATTGAGCGGGTCAATTACCTCCTTAATGCAATGCCTGCGATCCGCCATGTGGGTGGCAATCATTCCCGTTTCTTGTTTGAGTTTCGTCCTGAGTCGATTATTCTGCGGGTCACTGAGGATCCGAGTCCTTGGATCATGGGCTGTTTTGAGCGGATTGGGGAATCAGTTGGCTGTCCTAAATTGGTTCGCCTTGTGGAAGTAAACGATATTCCAGCAAATGAGCTGATCGTCGCAGGGGAGATTACGGATACACCCTATGGTCAGCAACTTAAAGAACTAGGTGTAAATGTTTGTCGGGGTGTTAAAGAGGCGATCGCCACAGCTAAAGCAACCTTAAACGTGGGGCAGACTGCTTAATATGGATGAACTTTTGTATTTAGATTGTCCCTG
>JAYKIK010000127.1:0-10034 GCA_035284725.1 Synechococcus sp. | reverse complement strand
TGGCCGTCGAGCTCGGAGTTTGTTTCGCTATGGCTTTGACTTATTACGTCGCTTTTTTACCGCTTCTCCCCAATCTCTACTTGGGTCAGAGTTTCACCCCATACAACTTTTGTCCTGTACTTAGACCAATGAATTGTTTTTTGGCGATGGAGAGGTTGAGGAGTCGCTTTAGGGGCGGAGAAGTGACATCGATATTGGTGTAGTCAACCTCATCATAGATTAGGGGTTTCGGCCCTGGGTTAACGGTAGATGCAACAACGTCAGGAGTAGTGGGGTCTTGGGCGGCTAAGCTACTCTGAAGATCTTCTAGGGCCTTCGTTGCACTGGCGGCAAACACCCCCTCTGGATCTTGGGAAATAATTCGTTGGTAGGCGTCGATGGCCTCCGTAAAAAAGCCTTCACCTTCGAGGGCACTGGCGAGGCTAATCTGGGCCACCATATCCGTTGGGTCCGTGGCGATCGCCGCTTGCAGTTCAAGAATTTCAGCGCTGTATTCTTTGGGTTCAGAGATCTCCGTCAGCATCGGCTCCCGGGATTCCCCGGGGAAAACCGTCTTGGGGGAGGGACAGTTTACCGGCTTGCCAAATTTGGCAGATGTAGCTGTAGTCCTGATTCAAGGGGTCTCCCATGGGAAATTTCGTTTTGGGAAACAGTTGCCCCAGTAGATAAGTCAAACGCTCCTTTTTCCCCATGCCACTCGTGGCGAAATGCAACTTCCCCCCCCCAAAATAAAGTTGCCAGAAAACCGATTCATCAAGAGGGTCATAGATTGTCATCGTCCCCGACATTTTGCGTTGAATGAGGGATTGGAGCACTTGCCCCGGAATCACAACATTTTTAGTAGTCGCATCTTGCACATTCATAAGAGTTAGGGAAAGGAATAGTGGAGGGGGTTTATGTTGTCGGTTGCTTTAAGGACGCTTTTGCGGGGTCACCTTGGGGCGATCACTACTTTTTTCGGGGCAATCTTAGCCGCAGGATACTCCAGCCTAGATCAAGTTTTTGCCAGGAAATGTGCGGGCTTCCTCGCTTAGTTAGTCTATACCCATTGTGTTGAATTGGAAGTTAAGAACACCTCATGCGTAGTACATTAGTTTTGATAAAAATACAAAGTTGTATTTAGAAAGACATTATGCTTTGAAAAAGACTTTATTAGTTAATCTGGGTAAGACTAATACCACTAAAAGAGATTATTGTCTTACCATAAAGGTGAGATTAAGAATCGTATGTTTAACTACGAAACAAGCAGAGCTTTCTTGATATTGCCGGGAATAAAAAAATAGCAATCACTGTCGCTAAAGCATTGTCAAACTGTTGCCCCAATAAAGACAAAGTCATCAGTGACGTATCAGTTGATCAAGGCGTTCTTGGATAAACAGTTGCAACAAAGATCGGAGGGTTTGGAAACCCAGCAGTAACGCGCTTAGGGCGATCGCCCCGGTGAGGAATGGTGACGCAAACTGTCCCCAGGCGAGGATTCCGGCAATGGTACTAAAGCCCCAGAGTACCCCGTACATCATCGTTTTCAGGACGAGATAAATGCGGCGCAGTTGGCGATCGCCTTCGATGGATTTGACCCGAAATTGCAGTTCCCCCAGTTCAATACGAGATTCTAAACGTTTAATCGCAAGTTCAGCGCGGCTGGGTTTTTGGAGTTGGTACAGCACAAATTCTTTAGTTTGTTGAGCGAAGCTGCTGAGGCGATTTTCCCCAGGTTGATGACTGATGGCGAGACTCCGGATAAAGGGTTGGGCGGCAGCGAGGAGATTGTATTGGGGGTCGAGGGCTCGGGCAATGCCATCGAGGGTCGTTAGGGCTTTGATGATGAAGGTCATCTGGGGGGGCAGGCGGAAGGGCTGCTGCTCGAACATCAGATACAGTTCACTGCTAATTTGCTCAAATTCCTGCAAATCAATGGGGCGATCACGAAACCGTTCCAACAGAAAAGAGATCATCCGCTTCACCGGGGTCATGTCCGCCATTGGTTCA
Source organism: Synechococcus sp. (assembly GCA_035284725.1). Taxonomy (GTDB): domain Bacteria; phylum Cyanobacteriota; class Cyanobacteriia; order Cyanobacteriales; family MRBY01; genus MRBY01. Next base: position 8,045 of record JAYKIK010000127.1, on the reverse strand, counting down.
ATGAGGCCCATATAGACCAGGGTTTCCACCACTTCGTCGGTATCCTTCCGCAACACCGCAAAGAAGGTGCGCATCATTTGGGTCTTTTCCATGGCTTTGACCTCGGTCATGGTGCCAAAGTCATAGAAAATCAGGCGGCCGTTGGCATCGACAGCCATATTGCCCGGGTGGGGGTCGGACTGGAAAAAGCCGTCCTGGAGCAGTTGTTTTAAATAACTAGAAATTCCGAGGCTAATGACATGGTCGGGGCTGATATTGCTCGCTTCGAGGGCGGCGCGGTCATCAATCTTAATCCCCGGTAAATATTCGAGGGTGAGCACCTTCCGGGTGGTGTATTGCCAGTAAACTTTGGGCACGAGCACCTGGGGATCGGCAACGAAGTTCTGATAGAAATGATCGCCGTTTTTACCCTCGCGGACGTAATCAATCTCTTGGTAAAGTAGGTCGAAAAATTCTCGGTAAATTTCCTGGAGTTTATATTTTTTGAGGTCTTTGAAGACGTAGCCCGCCAAGCGTAGGAGAGCTGCGAGTACCTGCTGATCCACCTGGAACAAACGACCTAGGCCCGGACGCTGAACTTTAACGGCCACTTCTTCTCCAGTGTAGAGGGTGGCGCGGTGGACTTGGCCCAGGCTGGCGGAGGCGAGGGGTTCCCGCTCAAAATCTTTAAAGAGGGCGTAGATGGATTTGTTGAATTCTGCTTCGACAACGGCGATCGCCGCTTGGCCATTAAACGGAGGCACCCGGTCCTGGAGTTGGCTTAGTTCTTCGATGTATTCAATGGGGAACAGGTCCGGCCGAGTAGACATCGCCTGGCCAATTTTGATGAAGGTCGGGCCGAGATCAAGGAGATGGTTCACGAGCCAGCGGGCCTGACGGTGCCGTTTCCGACTGGGCTCCCCGCCGGATAGTCGGTCTTTGCCGAGACGTAAAATGAACTGAACCGCCACGGTAAAAATTTCTAACTGCCGTTGCCTGGGACTGAGTTTGCGCCGTTGCCAGCGGGGGGATTTCACGGTTTACACTGCCCTAGATTTTGACCATCCCCCATCATACAGAAAAGCTTTAGCCCAAAAACGTGTTGGTGTAGAGGGCAATGAGGCGATCGCCCCAGAAAAGTCCCATAATGGCCCCCAAAGCAAGGAACGGCCCAAAGGGGAGATGTTGGTGCCGCTGGTGTTTCCCCAGGCCCATGGCCCCACCGACGATCGCCGTTCCTAGGGCACAGGACAAGATCACCGTCAAGAGAACGTTTTGCCAGCCGAGCCAAGCACCGATCATCGCCAATAATTTCGGGTCACCGCCCCCCATCGCTTCCTGACCGAACATCGCCGAGCCCACCGTACCAACGATATCCAAGAGCCAAATGCCCAGCACCGCCGCCCCAATGCCGCCGATCAGTTTATAAATCATGCCGTTCCAACCATTTTCCTGCCAGCCCAAGGCCACCTGGAACAACAGACCAAGGACTAGACCCGATTGGGTTAACGCGTTTGGCAAAGTGAAAGTATCAAAATCAATCAGCGCCAGGGCCACCAACCAAAACACCAGGGTAAAGGCGGCGATCGCCTCGAGGGTTAGGCCAAATTGCGCCACCGTCACCACACAGAACAGGCCCATCAAAGTTTCCACAAAGGGATACCGGGCCGAAATCGGCGTTTTACACCAGCGACATTTCCCACCCAATAGGAGCCAACCCAACACCGGAATATTTTCCCGGGCGCCCAGTTGATGGCCACAGTGGGGACAGCGGGAAGGGGGATGGGTCAGGGCTAAACCCGCCGGCAGCCGATAGACCACCACATTCAGAAAGCTGCCAAAACAAGCTCCCCAAATAAACAGAAACAGAAAGGCGATCGCCCCGAGACCGGATTGCTGTAAAAGCATGAGCATGGTGATTTTTACCCTCGCTAATCAGCCCCATTATGCCCCCGTCGTTGCCCAAACCAGTCAATTTCCTGACCCAAAGCCAACTTGTTTCTAAGAATTGACCCGCAGCAGCAGATCATTGTTCAAGGTGAGATCAAGATCCGTATTCGTTTCCACCACCAACAGATCCACCCGATTTAACCCTAAAAACTGGGGAATTAAGGTTGCAAGGATGCCCGCCCCCGCCCCAATTAACAATTCCTCCGTGGCGATCGCCCGGTCTCCGGTAATGGCGGCGATCGCCGCCGCAGCCCCCGTGCCCAAGGCCGCATTTTTCAAGAGATTGCCGAGATCCGTTCCCCGACGCACACTCTCCGTATCCGTAATCACCTGGGAAGTCGCGTTGATATTGTAGGTCTGGCCATTGGCGAGGAATAACCGTTGGGCAACAAAGCGCGTTCCATTGCCCGCTGGCTGGAATTCCCCTTGAATTTCACTGCCTTGGGGAATCAAGACCACCCCCTGGTTATTGATAATATTTGCATCCACCGTTAGGGTCACAGGCAAGGTTTCATCCCGGGTCAGAAGAATTTTGTCCGCCGTGTAGCTAATGGGAATCACAGTCCCCGCCGTAATCCGATAATCCACAGCCACCACATCCTGGGTGACAATGTACGGAGAATTCAAAGCCTGCACCTGACCTTGGGAAAAGAGCGCTTGATAAATAAAAGCGGCGACCTCTGCCCGAGTTGCGTTCCGCTTGGGGTTTAACTGCTGCAAATTGGCGTAGTTAACGACCATTTTTCGTTCTGTGGCAGCGGCAATGGGCCCCCGGGCAAAATCAGCAATATTCGCTCCATCCTGGTAATAGCCCAGCGTCGTGTTGACATTGTTACGGGCGACATAATTCAAACCATTGGCCAAAGCGACTAAGACCTGTTCCCGGGGAATATTTTGCTCTGGGCGAAAAACCTGGCCCGGATATCCCGAAAGAAAACCCATTTCGTAGGCATTATTGATCGCATTCAAAGCCCAATAATTAGTAGGGACATCTCCAAAGGTAATGGCCGTTCGATCCTGACTTTTTGGTAAAGCTTTTTGGACCATCGCCGCAAATTGGGCCCGGGTCACTGGGGCATCAGGGCGTAAAGAGCCATCGGGAAAACCAGCAATAATGCCCCTATTCACCAATTCATTGATAAAGCCATTGGCCCAATAGTTATTCGGTACGTCGGGAAATTGGCTGGTTTGGGCAACGACGGGAATCGGCTGCAGAAGAGAGCCTTGGAAAGGCAAGGTGCTTCCTAGGCCAAGGGTAAAAGCCAAAAGAAGAGCCGTAGATTTTTTAGCACGTTTGATGGAGGTCATATAATTTTTCTCTGGGTTTGTGTTAGAGCGAGTAGATAATTTTAGGCTAGCGTTAGGATGCTGAATTTTCACTTAAAAAATACTTAAATCCTTCGCAAGACAATAATTTCACTGGGATTTGGGACGTTTTAACATTTGAAATGTTCCAAGTTTTTGACGCTTTAGGTTGTGCGCAAAACGATTGATCAGAGGTCTAAAAATATTCTTTTTTGTTGTCGGGAGAATCACATAGGACTGTCTGAAATCAAAAATGTTTCCCCCAGCAGAAAAAGCAAAAGAAAAAGGCGATCGCCTTTGGATCACCTTGAAGCATTTTTGAGAGGGATTTAGGCTTGGCAGCGGGAACTATTTCGCCATTTCGTTGAGATCAAAAATAAAGGGCACTGCAGAGCGTTGGTCTCCTCCCATCACGAGCACCTTCGGCATCTGGGAACCCCCTTCCTTCCAAGCTTCGATGGCTTCTTTTTGAAGCACCAGTTCCCCCCCCTGGGCCTTGAGGGTTTCCGCGAGTAACCGTTGGGCCTCGGCTTTCCCCTTAGCGCGGTTGATGTCCGCCTGGGCCTGTTGCTCTGCTTCCTGGGCGACGTAAATCGCCCGCTGGGCCCGCTGTTCTGCGATTTGTTTTTCCTCTACGGCCCGGGAAAATTCCGCCGAGAAATTCAGATCGACCACGCTGGTATCCAGGACGATGATCCCGTATTTTTCCAGCCGGGTACCAAGGGCGTTGTCAAAGTCATCCTTGAGTTCCGTCCGTTTGGTGATTGCTTCTTCGACGGTGCGCTTGGCGGCGGCAATTTTAAAGGACTCCTGGGTTTGGGGAGCAATGATTTTAGACACAATGTTTTGTAAAGTGCCCTGGGTGCGGCGGATTTCGACCACTTTCACGGGATCGAGGCGAAAGTTAATGGCAAAGCGAGCAGTGAGGTCTTGCAAATCTTTTGTAGAACTCTGGGCTGGTACTTCAAACTTTTGCACGGTGACGTCATACACATCCACACTGGCGATCAGGGGCGGTTTGAAATGAAGCCCTTCGAGAAGGGCACCGTCTTGGGCTTTCCCCAGAACACTCAAGACCCCCGCCTGGCCAGGGTTAATGATCACAAAGGCATTGAGGGCGACAAACAACAGAAAGGCGATCGCCCCACCGATGAGGGACAGGGGAAAATTGGCATTGGGGGTGATGTTACGCACGGGGCTTTGTTCTCCAGATTCAGGACAAGCGATTTATTTACCCATCCCATTCTAGTGAAGGGCCTAGGGGGGAGGATGCCGAAGGCCACCACAATCGATACAATCTTTAAAACACAGTCGTTGTCGCTATTTGCCCCATGTTGCGTGATTTTTTCCCGTTTATCTTGCCCATCGAAGCCAGTACGATCGCCGGCGCCTGTCTCTGGGCCTTTGCGTTGTACATCGGCATTGCCCCCCTGCGGGAAGGGATCTTATCGGGTTTGGAACGGTGGATGAATTGGGCGGAGCGATCACTTTATTTTTCCGAAGAGGAATTTGAGAAGGATAAGGACATTCGTGAATCTAAAAGTGCCTTTTCTGCTTCTCTGTTGAGTATTTTGCCGTTTTTAGTCTTTGGGGCGGGCTGTAATTTTGGGGTGGAGTGGAGCCTCGGCCACAGTTGGGCGATTAGTCTGGGCGTGATGGCCTGTGCCGGCTGTGGGGTGTATGAACTAGGTCGTTTGGATGAGGTGCAAAACAATGAAGAAGATTAAGATATTTCGCCCGCAACGGATCTGGGCTTTTTTAGTGGCGATCGCCTTTACCCTCGCATTGCCCTCGGTCCTCACCGCCTGTAATCCCCAATCCAGTGGCGCGACGGGGGTCGGGGACAATCAAATCGTGATCAGCGTCCTCAGCGACCCAAAAACTTTTAACCCTGCCCTTTCGGCGGAATCCCCCAGCATTTTCGGCCTCACCTACGAAGGTCTGGTTTCTGAAAATCCAATTACAGGGGAGACGGAACCCCGCTTGGCGGAATCCTGGGAATTTTCCGAGGATAAACTAAGCCTCACCTTCACCCTGCGGGACAACCTCAAATGGTCCGATGGGGAACCCCTCACCGTGGATGATGTGGTCTTCAGTTACAACCAGGTTTACCTCAACGAAAAAATCCCCACCAACTCCCGGGATGGTCTACGGGTAGGCGTTACAGGTACCTTACCAACGGTGGAAAAAGTAGGCGATCGCCAGGTGAAATTCACGATCACCGAACCCTTTGCCCCATTTCTAAATAACACCGCCCTGGAAATTCTCCCGGAGCACGCCCTGCGGGAAAGCATCGAACAAACCGACAGCGAAGGTAATCCCCAATTCCTCGGCACCTGGGGCGTCAGTACCCCTCCCAGTGAACTGGTTTCCAATGGTCCCTACCACCTGAAAAACTATGCTGTGGGCCAACGCCTCATCTTTGAACCCAATCCCCATTACTGGAAAGCCCCCAAACCCTACATCGAACAACTGGTCTGGCAGATTGTCCCCAATACCGACACCACTCTGCTGCAATTCCGCTCTGGGGATCTCGATGTCACAGGGGTGAGCCCGGACTATTTTTCCCTGCTAAAACGGGAGGAAGAACGGGGCAACTTTAAAATCTACAACGGTGGCCCGGACTATGGCACTACCTTTATTTCCTTTAACCTCAACACCGGCAAACGGGATGGCAAGCCCCTCGTCGATCCGATCAAGTCCAAGTGGTTTAATAACCTCAAATTTCGCCAGGCCGTTGCCCATGCCATCGATCGCCAGCGGATGGTCAACAACATCTACCGGGGTCTAGGGGAGGTGCAGCATTCCCCCATTTCCGTCCAGTCCCCCTTCTACAATGACCAGGTGAAAACCTACGGCCACGATCCTGAGAAAGCGAAAGCCTTACTCCAGGAAGCGGGTTTTACTTACAATTCCGATGGGCAACTGGTAGACGCGGATAAAAACCCGGTGCGTTTTTCTTTAATTACCAATGCGGGCAATAAAATCCGCGAAGCCATGGCAACCCAAATTGAGCAGGATCTTGAGGCCCTAGGGATGCAGGTGGACTACAGCCCGATTAGTTTCAATATTCTCGTGGACAAACTCAGCAATTCCCTCGATTGGGACTGCTTTCTGCTGGGGCTAACGGGGGGCAATGAACCCAATGGGGGGGCGAATGTGTGGTTCCCCGATGGCAACTTGCATATGTTTAACCAAACGGCCCGGCCGGGTACAACCCCTCTGACGGATCGGGTGATCAACGACTGGGAACAGGAAATTGCTGATCTATATATCCAAGGAGCCCAGGAACTAGAGCCCGACAAACGCAAGGCGATCTATGCTAAAACCCAAGATCTAGCGGCGGAATATTTACCATTTATCTATTTGGTAAATAACTATGCCCTGGGCGCCGTGCGCGACAAAATTGAGGGTGTGCAATATTCTGCCCTGGGTGGCCCCCTCTGGAACCTTGAAGATTTGACCATTTCTGCGGAACTTAAGGAGTAACGACCGATGACGACCCTCACCATGCAACAAATTACCGCTGCCCTCAAAGGGGCGATCGCCAATCACCAGGATGGAGTGGATTACCTAGAAATTCGCGTACAGCAGAGTGAATCCACGAGTTTGGCTTTCCGGGGGGCGCAGTTCGACGGTAGTAACCGCAGTTTTGCCCTGGCTGGGGGAATCCGTGCCTGTCACCAGGGGGGCTGGAGTTTCGTCACCTTTAACGGTCTGGCGGAATTGGAAGCTAGGGTTGTCGATGCGGTATCCCAGGCGAAATTAGTCGGCAAAGAATCGACCCAGTTAGCTTCTAGCGGTGCCATCGAAGACTATGTGCCTGTCGAGATTAAAACTGACCCCCGCGCCATTTCCCTCAAGGAAAAACGGGATCTTCTGGCGAAATATAACCAAATTTTGCTGGACTACGACCCCCGCATCCAAACGACAATGGCGAGCATCAGTGATACCTTCGTCACCACCTACTTCGTCAATTCCAATGGCAGCTGCATCATCCAAGAACGCCTCGATGTGAATGGTCGCTTTGGGGCGATCGCCCGGGGTGAAGACGGTGTCGTGCGCCAGGGTTTTGAATCGATCCATTCCCGCTGTGATTTTGATGTACTGATTGGCATTGAAGATCGGGTGAAGGGTGCAGCGGAACGGGCAATCCGTCAACTGGAAGCGAAACCGGTCAAAGGCGGTCAATATACCGTTGTTTTGGATCCCTACCTGGCTGGTGTCTTTATCCATGAAGCCTTTGGTCACTTATCTGAAGCGGATTTTGTCTATGAAAATCCCCGCATGCAGGAATTGCTCACCATTGGTAAACCCCTCGGTATTCCCCAACTGAATGTGATCGATGACGCCACCCTACCCGACCTCCCCGGCACGATGAAATATGACGATGAAGGGGTTCCGGGTCAGCGTAAATATCTCATCAAAGATGGTGTGCTTACCCAGCGGCTCCATTCCCGGGAAACGGCCGGCAAAATGAGCGAAGCCCCCACCGGCAACGCCCGCGCCTTACAGGCGTCCTATCCTCCCCTGGTGCGCATGACCAATACGGCGATTGAACCCGGTGATACCCCCTTTGAGGAAATGATCCAGGACATCGAGGAAGGGGTTTATGCGGTGCGGATGATCGGTGGCCAAACCAACGGCGAGATGTTCACCTTTGCGGCGGCGGAGGGCTATATGATCCGCGATGGCAAGATTGCGGAACCTGTCAGTGATGTGACCCTCTCCGGTAATGTGTTCCAAACCCTGAAAGATATTGAGGCGATTGGAAACGATACCCTCTACACCAATGGCGGTTGCGGCAAAGG
>JAYKIK010000126.1:0-49739 GCA_035284725.1 Synechococcus sp. | reverse complement strand
ATTTGTCCCACAATATCTCCCATGAGCATTGGGGTGAGCATGAGTTCTAGGCTAATCCGTAAATTTTTTAACCGGGCCTGTTTGAGAGTCCCAAGCTGAAAATCCGGCTCGAGGATCGTCACCAAATCCCCGTAGGTCTTCACCGTTGGCACCGTCTCCCAGAAGACCCGACCGCCGATGGTATCAAAGGCCACATCAACCCCCACTCCAGCCGTCAGTTTATGGATCGTTTCGGCCACATTCTGGTCATGGTAAAAAATCACCTCATCGGCTCCGCATTGCCGCGCTAGTCTCGCCTTGTCAGGGGTACTTACCGTCGTGAAAACCGTTGCCCCCCAAAGTTTTGCCAGTTGAATGGCTACATGGCCCACACCACCTGCTCCGGCGTGGATGAGCACCGTTTGGCCTTCTTGTAATCGCGTGCGATCGCCTAAGGCTTCCCAGGCCGTAATCAATACCAAGGGCGCTGCTGCCGCCGCCGCAAAGGATAAATCTTTGGGTTTCTTCGCAATGAAGCGCGCATCTACCACTGCATATTCAGCGTAATTTCCGGTACCTGCTTTCCCCAGACCCCCGTCACAGAAATAGACCGCATCACCTACAGCAAAATTCTCGACATTGCTGCCCACTGCCTCGATAGTACCGGCCCCATCACAACCAAGGATTGCCGGTAGCGGATCATCGTAGAACGTGCCGCGACTGCGAACTTTTGTATCAATGGGATTGACCCCTGCCGCCTGGAGTTTAACTAAAACTTGGTGGGGGGTTGTGATCTGCGGTTGTGGAACCTCGACGAGATGGAGAACATCAGGGCTCCCCGCTGCGGCCATGGCGATCGCCTTCATCGCTGCTTGCTAAAAAAACTAAACTGCTATTTCAATCTAAATCAAATCGTAACGATGACAAACCATTGCAAACCCAGAGGCCATCAGAGTAATCACCAAGGCGATCGCCGGATGTTGCCCCTGGCCCACTGCAAAAGAAGTCGCGACCCCAGCCCCTAAACCAGCCACGAGACCGGCTTGGATATAGTCTTTTTTGGTATTGCCGTTATACATAAAAGTTAATCTTGAAGTGGATAAATTAAAGGGTTTTAAACGGATTTTCCGCAGGGAATTTCGCCCTTCAAATTAACACCCAGTCTTAGTTCCCCTTCCCCCCGCGCAATTAAGGTTTAGATTTAGCGACATTTCTTAATAAGGCCAGCCATCCTTTAAAATGCTTAACAGCAAAAATTGAAAAATATTCTTTAAAAATCTTTCCTATGACCACCACTTATAAAGTTGAAATTAAGCATCGCGGCAACACCTACACCATCGACGTTCCAGAAGACCAAACGATCCTCGAAGCTGCCCACGCTAACAATATTGATCTGCCCACTTCTTGTAATGCTGGAGTGTGTACCACCTGCGCTGCCCTCATCACCGAAGGCAGTGTTAGTCGAGAAGAGGGGATCGGCCTTTCCCCCGAACTGCAAAACGAAGGCTATGCCCTCCTGTGTGTCGCCTACCCCCGCTCTGATGTCAAGCTAGAATCAGATAAGGAAGAAATGGTTTATGACCGTCAATTTGGGAGAAGCGCCTAGGGCCTTGACCCAAAATCTATCCAAGTCCGGGGAATATCTCCCCATTTTTTTTAGCTGAGATCCGTATGGTCACTGTGAAACCCTTGCTCCGTAAACGTTCCCCACATCTGTTATCCCATTGGCGTCGTTGGACTCGCTATTGGTATCTCAAGGTTTTACGGCAGGAGGGTACACCGGAGGCGATCGCCAGGGGTTGGGCCTGCGGTGTCTTTGCGGGGAGTTTTCCCTTTTTCGGCCTACAAACGATTATTGGTCTACTATTAGCCACCGCTTTTAGAGGCAATAAAATTACTGCTGCTGCGGGAACATGGGTGAGTAACCCTTTTACCTATGTACCAATTTTTTACTTTAACTTCCAAGTCGGAGAAGTCCTCCTACAGCAGCCCGTGACCTTTGAGGATGCCCAACTCCAATCCTGGGCCGATCTGAGTTTAGCGGGGATGAACTTTATGAGTACCCTGTTCATTGGCTGTATGGTGGTCGGTTTAGGGCTAGCGGTGGGGGCCTATTTCTTTTCTCTCTGGCTGATGTACCGGTGGCGATCACTACGGGCAGCACGGCAATCCCGACGGCGCTAACCTCCCCAACAACATCGGTAAAGGCAATTATTCCCAGCCAGATCACCGTTCCCTTTGAGCTTTTTTTGATTTCCCAACCCTATGGCATTATTAAACTTCGCAAAGCCCGGTTACCCCCTTGTCCTCGCCGCTTTTAAGGACAACCCCGAACAGGGACACCGCCAACTGATCAACACCCTCCACTGGTTGGAGCGATCGCCTGATTTGCTTTGGAGTCGTTTGGCAAAGGAACAAATGACAGCGGAATTCTGCGTTGAAGATCCCCGCCTGAGGCAAACCCTCTGGGGACTCGATTTTCCCAATCCAGTGGGGCTCTCGGCGGGCTGCGATAAAGATGCGATGGCAGCGGGAATGTGGTCAAAATTTGGGTTTGGTTTTGCGGAAATGGGAGCTGTTACCTACCACGCCCAACCAGGAAATCCACTACCAAGGCTATTTCGTCTACCGGCGGATCAGGCAGCCTTAAATCGTTTGGGGGCCAACAATCTCGGTGCCGCAGTGATGGCAAAAACCCTGGCTGAAAGTTGGCAAATTGAACCCCGCACCATTCCCATTGGGATCAATCTCTGTAAATCAAAGATCACGCCCCTGGAAGAAGCGGCGGCGGATTATCAAGGCAGTTTTGAGGCGCTGCAGGCTGTGGCGGATTATTTTGTCGTGAATGTTAGTTCTCCCAATACTCCGGGGTTAAGGTCTTTGCAGGGGGGAGAACAAATTCAGCCCATTCTCGACGCCCTCCAGAAAGCAAATACCAAGCAACAACCAATCTTTATTAAAATTTCTCCGGATCTCGACTGGGAGGCGATCGCCAATTTGGTGAAAATTGCCCAGGACTACCAACTCTCTGGCATCATCGCCACCAACACCACCACAAAACGGGACGGCCTCAAAACCGAAATCCTCGAAAAAACAGGCAAGCCGATCACCGAGGAAGCAGGCGGTATTAGTGGGGCCCCCGTGCGCCAACGCTCCACCGAAGTCATTCGCTTTATTTACCAGCAAACCCAAGGCCGTTTACCAATCATTGGGGTGGGGGGCATTTTCACCGCTGACCATGCCTGGGAAAAACTCACCGCCGGGGCGAGTTTACTGCAGCTCTATACCGGCTGGATCTACGAAGGGCCTTGGATTGTGCCGAATATCCTGGGGGGTTTATTGGAAAAATTAGAGGCCCACAACCTGAAACATATTTCCGAGGCGATCGCCCTTGAGTTCAAAGGTTAATTTCCCAAATTCGTCATCCTGCTGTGGCAAGATAGGGGTGATTTTTCCGGACATAATTTATGTTTCGTCGCTCCCAACGTCAGCACCCTTTTAAAACTTACATTGCGGAACCGCTGGTTAATGCACTGGCGCCATGGTGGGGCATTGATTGGTGGCTGATGACGGTCACCATTAGCCTTACCGTTGTGGCGGGTTTGGCGATCCGCAGTGCCCAGCTCACCATCGGTTCGACGGACTGGTGGCAACATTGGGTGACCGGTGGAGTCGGTTTAGGCCTTTGTTTGGCGATCGCCCGTTCCCGGTATCAAACAATGATTGTGGGTCACTGGCTCGTTTATGGCCTTAGTATTATTTCCTTGATCGCCGTTTTATTCATCGGAGTGAGTGCCAACGGGGCCCAAAGTTGGATTAATATTGCGGGCTTCCACGTGCAGCCGTCGGAATTTGCAAAAGTGAGCTTGATTCTCTCCCTCGCAGCAACTCTTCACCGGGATACGGCGGAACGGCTGCCGATGTTACTTAAGGTTTTTGCGATCGCCGCGATTCCAGGCTGTTTAATTTTGCTCCAGGATTTGGGGACTTCCTTAGTCTTTGGGGCGATCACCCTGGGGATGCTCTATTGGGCCAATGCTAATTTGGGCTGGATTGTTCTGATTCTTTCCCCGATTGTATCGGCGATTTTATTTGGGGTGGCGTTTCCCATTTGGGTTCTCTGGTTTCTCCTGATGGGACTTACGGCTTGGTTGAGCCTCCCCTGGCGCTGGGTAGGTACTGTAGGAGCGATGGTCGGCAACGCGATCGCCGGTGTAGGGGCTGGCATTCTTTGGAACATGCTCCAACCCTACCAAAAAGACCGTCTGACCCTATTTCTCCATCCGGAACAGGATGCCCTCGGTGGGGGATATCATTTGATTCAGTCCCGCATTGCGATTGGCTCCGGTCAACTGTGGGGAACCGGACTCTACCATGGCTCCCAAACCCAGTTAAATTACGTTCCCGAACAACATACGGACTTTATTTTTTCGGTCATTGGGGAAGAATTAGGCTTTATCGGGGCGATCGCCGTGTTGTTTTTATTTTGGCTACTGTGCCTGCGCCTAATCCGCATTGCCTGTAAAACCGAAGATAATTTTGGCTCCCTGATTGCTGTCGGGGTGCTATCCATGGTGTTGTTCCAGGTATTGATCAATGTCGGGATGACCATTGGCATTGCCCCGATCACTGGGATTCCTCTTCCCTGGTTAAGCTATGGCCGCTCCTCTCTGTTAACTAACTTCATTGCCATAGGCCTTGTGCAATCCGTCGCCAACCGTACCCCCTAAAGATCCGCAAAGGCATCTAAAACCGCTTCCAGGGCGATCGCCGCGTGGGTGTAATGGGTGCCCCCCTGACAAAAAACGATGTAGGGTTCCCGCAACGGCCCATCCGCTGACAATTCCGAAGTGCTGCCATCAATAAAAGTGCCCCCGGCCATCACCAGTTCACTTTCATAACCGGGCATCGCCGCCGGTACTGGGTCGAGGTAGGAACCAATGGGAGAATATTTTTGCCAAGCCCGACAAAAGGCTTGTAATTTCTCCGGGGAACCCAGCTTAATCGCTTGGATCACATCCTGCCGTTTTTCCAGGGGTTGTGGCTGTACTTCGTAACCCAGTTGGGCAAACACCGTGGCCACAAGATGAGTACATTTCACTGCTTCGGCCACCATCTGGGGCGCAAGAAATAATCCCTGATATAGCAACCGATTTTGGTCATAGGTGGCACCACCATGGCTACCGATCCCCGGTGCAGTGAGACGACAGGCTGCTTTTTCCACGAGATCGGCCTTGCCCGCAAGATAACCGCCGCCCGTGACAATGGTTCCCCCCGGATTTTTGATCAAAGAACCCGCCATCAAATCTGCCCCCACCGCCGTCGGCTCCTGGGTTTCGATAAATTCCCCATAGCAGTTATCCACAAAGCAGACAGTCTCGGGATTCTGAGCCTTAACAATTTCAACAATGCGCTGGATTTCCGCTGTCGAAAGACTCTTGCGCCAGGAATAGCCGCAGGAGCGCTGGATGAGGGCTAAACGGGTTTTGGGGCGGATCGCGGTCTTGAGGGATTCCCAATCGATTTCCCCGGTGGGTGTTAATTCCAACTGCCGATAACCGATGCCAAATTCTGCAAGGGAACCTTGGCCTGCTTCCCGTAGCCCAATCACTTCCTCGAGGGTGTCGTAGGGCGCTCCGGCCACCGCTAACATTTCATCCCCAGGCCGCAGCACCCCATACAATGCCGCGGCGATCGCATGGGTTCCCGAAACGAGTTGCACCCGCACAATGGTTGCCTCGGCGCCCATCACCTCGGCGTAGACCTGATCGAGGGTGTCTCGCCCCAGATCTCCATGGCCGTAGCCACTCACACTGCTGAAATGGTGCACACCAACCCGATATTTCTGAAAAGCAGCTAGCACCCGTCGGAGATTTTGTTGGGTTTGCAGATCAATGGCTTGAAATGTGGGAGTCAAAGAGGCGATCGCCTGACGAACAATCTCAGCGGAATTCATAGGGGAAGACTCACCCAAAAAATAGAGCGAGCCAATCATACCAAGCTGTTGCGGGATTCACCTAAATCCCCAAGAGCTAAGGGGAAACCTGCAAAGTTCAGCAAATCTTGATGAAGCCCGTAAATAAATGTTAAATTTGAATGAGATTTAATGAAAAAAATCTCAGCTTGCATCTGAAAGCAAAGCCCCGAAAACACTAGAAGGCTATTTCAGCCTAAAATGCCGAATTTTCAAGATTTTTGCCTAAGCTTTGAAACTCTCCTTTGACAAAAAGCTTTTTATTAAAAGTTCGTTTGTTTTCCCTTTGCTGCGCCGTGCTTGTGTTTATCATGTAGGACAGTGGAAAAATACGGAGCCTCCGCATACCATGTCCCACAGTACAATTTCCAGAAAGGATATTTCATGACCGTTGCCTCTACCCAGAAACCCCCTATTGATTGGGCAAATATTGTCTACTTCAGCCTAATCCATATCATTGCCCTGCTGGCATTCCTGCCCGGTAATTTCAGCTGGCAAGCTGTTGGTGTTTTCCTGCTCTTCCACTGGATTACCGGTGGGATCGGCATCACCCTCGGTTTTCATCGATTGGTATCCCACCGCAGCTTTGAAGTGCCGAAGTGGCTGGAATATTTCCTCATTTTCTGCGGCACCCTTGCCTGCCAAGGGGGCCCGATCGACTGGATTGGCCTGCACCGAATTCACCACAAATACTCGGATAACGGCCCTGATCCCCATGATTCCAATAAGGGTTTTTGGTGGAGTCACATCGGTTGGATGCTTTACGAAATTCCTGCAAGACAAGACATTGACCGCTATATCAAAGACATTAAAGACGATCCTTTTTACCAGTTTTGCCAGAAGAACATGATCCTGATCCAGGTCGTTCTGGGTTTAGCCCTCTACGCCTGGGGAGAAGCTTGGATTGGTAATGGCTGGGCTTTTGTGCTTTGGGGGATTTTCCTCCGCTTAGTGGTTGTGTTCCATTGCACCTGGTTTGTAAATAGCGCCACCCATAAATTTGGCTACAAGAGCCACGAATCTAACGACCACTCGAAAAACTGCTGGTGGGTTGCCCTCGTTACCTATGGAGAAGGCTGGCACAACAATCACCATGCCTATCAATATTCCGCCCGTCACGGCCTGAATTGGTGGGAGATTGATATGACCTGGATGACAATTCGTTTTCTACAGATCCTGGGTCTAGCGAAAAATATCCGCCTTGCTCCGGTGAAGTAGATGGTGCTGGCATCGCTGAAATACCTAAGCCCAATCAATTAATGCACTAAGACTTTTGAAGATGTTCTGTACTGGGACATCTTTTTTTTGGGGTCAAATTAAGGCAAGAGATTTAGAGGCTACTTTTTTACGGCTGCAACCCTGGGCGATCGCCTGACAACAAAAGCACATTTCTGAGAGACATCTAACCTAAAAGATAAAGGTGTAAGGACGAAGAAAGCCTGAAATATTTGGCAAAACTAGCCTTCATCACCTAGAATGGCTTATTAAGAAAGGTAAACTTTTCTCACATTTGCCCAAATTCACTATCATTTTCTCGAAAGAAACTGGGCAATAGTAAGGTGTTTCAAGCTTTGGACACCCGAAATTATACGTAAATTTTTTGTTGCTTACTATTTTGGAGACTTCGTCCCTATGACTATTGCAGTCGGACGCGCACCCCAGGAGCGAGGCTGGTTTGATGTCCTCGACGACTGGCTCAAGCGAGATCGATTCGTCTTCGTCGGTTGGTCCGGTATTCTTCTCTTCCCCTGTGCTTTCATGGCACTCGGTGGTTGGTTAACTGGTACAACCTTCGTTACTTCTTGGTATACCCACGGTTTGGCCTCTTCTTACCTAGAAGGCTGTAACTTCCTCACCGTTGCTGTTTCTAGCCCCGCTGATAGCCTCGGTCACTCCCTCCTCTTCCTTTGGGGCCCCGAAGCTAACTGGAACTTTGCCCGTTGGTGCCAACTCGGTGGTCTCTGGAGTTTCGTTGCCCTCCACGGTGCTTTCGGTCTGATTGGCTTCATGCTGCGTCAGTTCGAGATCGCCCGTCTGGTTGGTATTCGTCCCTACAATGCGATCGCCTTCTCTGGCCCCATCGCGGTGTTCGTCAGCGTATTCCTGATGTACCCCTTGGGTCAGTCGAGCTGGTTCTTTGCTCCTAGCTTCGGCGTTGCTGGTATCTTCCGTTTCATCCTGTTCCTCCAAGGTTTCCACAACTGGACCCTGAACCCCTTCCACATGATGGGTGTTGCGGGTATCCTCGGTGGTGCGCTGCTCTGTGCGATCCACGGTGCAACCGTAGAAAACACCCTGTTTGAAGACAGCGATCAAGCGAACACCTTCCGGGCGTTTGAACCGACCCAAGCAGAAGAAACCTACTCCATGGTGACTGCGAACCGTTTCTGGTCTCAGATTTTCGGGATTGCATTCTCCAACAAGCGTTGGTTGCACTTCTTCATGCTGTTTGTGCCCGTGACCGGACTCTGGATGAGTTCTGTGGGTATCGTCGGTTTAGCATTGAACCTGCGGGCCTATGACTTCGTATCCCAGGAAATCCGTGCGGCGGAAGACCCTGAGTTTGAAACGTTCTACACGAAGAACATTCTGCTGAACGAAGGTATGCGTGCTTGGATGGCACCCCAAGACCAAATTCACGAACAATTTGTATTCCCTGAGGAGGTATTACCCCGTGGTAACGCTCTCTAATGCGCCCATTTCTGGTGGTCGTGATATCGAATCCACCGGTTTTGCCTGGTGGTCTGGTAATGCCCGCCTAATCAATCTTTCCGGTAAGTTGCTGGGTGCGCACGTTGCCCATGCTGGTCTTATCGTCTTCTGGACTGGCGCAATGACGCTGTTCGAAGTGGCTCACTTCGTCGCTGAAAAGCCCATCCACGAACAAGGCTTCATCCTAATGCCTCACCTCGCCACCCTTGGTTGGGGTGTTGGCCCTGGTGGTGAAGTTATTGATACTTTCCCCTATTTCGTCGTTGGTGTTTTACACCTGATTTCTTCTGCGGTTCTTGGTCTCGGTGGTATCTACCATGCAATTCGCGGCCCTGAAACCCTCGAAGAGTATTCCAGCTTCTTTGGCTATGACTGGAAAGACAAAAACCAAATGACCAACATCATTGGTTATCATCTCATCCTGCTCGGTTGCGGTGCGTTGTTGCTGGTCTTCAAAGCCATGTTCTTTGGCGGTGTGTATGATACTTGGGCTCCCGGTGGTGGTGATGTCCGTGTGATCACAAATCCCACATTGAACCCTGCGGTGATCTTTGGCTATTTATTCAAAGCTCCCTTCGGTGGCGAAGGTTGGATCATCGGTGTGAATAACATGGAAGATATTATCGGTGGCCACATTTATGTGGGTCTGATCTGCATCTTCGGTGGTATTTGGCACATCCTTACCAAACCTTTTGGTTGGGCACGTCGTGCGCTCGTTTGGTCTGGTGAAGCTTACCTTTCCTACAGCCTCGGTGCTTTGTCTTTAATGGCATTCATCGCAACTTGTTTTGTTTGGTTTAACAACACTGCTTACCCCAGTGAATTCTATGGCCCGACTAACGCTGAAGCGTCTCAGTCTCAGGCTTTAATCTTCCTTGCCCGTGACCAATCTATGGGTGCGAACGTTGGTTCTGCTCAAGGTCCTACTGGTCTTGGTAAGTACCTCATGCGTTCTCCCACTGGTGAAATCATCCTCGGTGGTGAAACCATGCGTTTCTGGGATTTCCGTGGTCCTTGGTTGGAGCCCCTCCGTGGCCCCAATGGTCTTGACCTCGACAAAATCCGTAATGACATTCAGCCTTGGCAACTCCGTCGTGCCGCTGAATACATGACCCATGCTCCTAACGCTTCCATCAACTCTGTTGGTGGGATCATTACTGAGCCTAACTCTTTTAACTTTGTGAACCTCCGTCAGTGGTTGGCTGGTTCTCACTTCATTCTTTCCTTCTTCTTCCTGATTGGTCACCTATGGCATGCTGGTCGTGCTCGGGCTGCTGAAGCTGGTTTTGAAAAAGGGATCGACCGTGAGACCGAACCCGTACTGAACATGGGCGACCTAGACTAGTTTCTGGATACTCTAGTTAATTTAGTCCTTTAGTTTCATTGCGACTCCTGCCCCAGGGTGGGAGTTTTTTTATTGCCTTATTGACAATTCGAGGGCTGCAATTGGCGATCGCCTAGGCACAGGCTGACATTAAAAATTGTGTGAATTTATCGTCTTCCTTTTCTGGGAGGTTTTTTGGGGAGCCATGAACTTCTATAGTGAATTAACGCGGTTTTTGGATGAATCATGACCCTTGCTGAGACGAAATTAGGTGGTTTTGACCCGCAGCTGCCCCCAGAACAGGGGGTAATCGATAGTTGTGTACACTGTGGCTTCTGTTTAGATACCTGTCCGAGTTATCGGGTGTTGGGTTCGGAGATGGATTCTCCCCGGGGGCGAATTTATCTAATGGATGCGATCGCCAAAGGGGAAGCGGAGATCAATGCCGCCACGGTCAAGCATTTCGATAGTTGCTTAGGGTGTCTAGCCTGTACCTCTGCCTGTCCTTCGGGGGTGCGCTACGATGAACTACTGGCCTCCATGCGATCACAAATCGAACGGAATTATTCGAGAGGCTTGGGAGATCGCCTGTTTCGGTGGCTTATTTTCAATCTGTTTCCCTATCCCCTCCGGTTAAAGCTCCTGCTACCTTTGCTATGGGTTTACCAAAATTCCGGGTTACAGTGGCTTGTTCGTAAATTGGGCATTCTAAAGCTAATCCCCCGGCTAGCGGCGATGGAACTGATCTTGCCTCGGGTAAACCTCCAGGCCAGCAAGCAGCAACTGCCCACCCTGATTCCCGCCCAGGGAGAAAAACGTTACCGGGTCGGCATGGTGCTCGGGTGTGTCCAGAGATTATTCTTTTCGCCGGTCAATGAAGCGACGGCAAGGGTACTAACAGCCAACGGTTGTGAAGTGTTGATCCCCCAGGGCCAAGGGTGTTGTGCGGCGCTCCCAGCCCATCAGGGACAAATGGAACAAGCCCAAGCCTTAGCCAGGCAAATGATCGATAGCTTCGCGGATCAAGACCTTGACTACATCATCATCAATGCCGCCGGCTGTGGTCATACCCTCAAGGAATATGGTCGAATTCTACAGACTGACCCCGATTACGCTCAAAAAGCCCAGGATTTTGCCTCTAAGGTGCGCGATGCCCAGGAATTTCTCGCAACCGTCGGGTTAACAGCGCCTTTGGCCCCCCTCACTCCGGAGCCGTTTCCTTTGGTTTATCAAGATGCCTGTCATTTGCTCCATGGCCAAAAAATTGCCGCCCAACCCCGGGATTTACTCAGACAAATTCCGAATATTCAGTTACGAGAACCAGCAGAGCATACCCTCTGTTGCGGTAGTGCGGGGGTATTTAACCTGCTCCAACCAGAAATTGCCGCTGAGCTGGGAGAACGCAAAGCCCGCAATCTTGTGAATACTGGGGCCAAGGCGATCGCCTCTGCAAATCCAGGCTGTAGTCTCCAAATTAGCAATCATCTCCAACAGCAGGGCCAAGGCATTTCCCTCTGGCACCCCATGGAACTCCTCGATTTTGCCATTCGTGGCATCCCCTTACCCCTATAATGTAGGCCGAAATGTTTAGGACGGAGAATTTATGGCACGGCAACGGGTTGGTTTATTGTTTGGAGGTAAATCGGGAGAACATGATGTTTCCATCGTCTCTGCCGGGGCGATCGCCCAAGCGTTTGTGCAGGATGAAAACCCAGAAAAATACGAACTCCTACCCTTCTACATTGACCGCTCTGGCGTTTGGCATGGCCCTGAATTTTCCCAGCAAGTCCTTGCTGCTGGTACAGCCCTTCCCGTAGAAGCCGTTGATCCTTCCCAGCGTTGGCAATTTCCCCCAGAAGCCCCGAGTATCGATGTGTGGTTCCCCATTATCCACGGCCCCAATGGGGAAGATGGCACCCTCCAAGGTTTGCTGACCCTCATGGAAAAGCCCTTTGTGGGTAGTAAGGTGCTGGGTTCCGCTGCGGGTATGGACAAGCTAGCAATGAAAACGGTCTTTGCCCAGGCGGGTCTGGCCCAAGTGGATTATGTAGGCGTTCTACGTTCCGAAGTATGGTCGGGGCCCTGTGTTTTCCCGAAGGTCTGTGACAAAATTGAAGCCCAGTTAAGTTACCCTATGTTCGTCAAGCCCGCTAACCTCGGCTCGTCTGTGGGGATTAGCAAAGTTCGCACCCGGGATGAATTGGAAAAAGCCTTAGATCTCGCCGCTGAATATGATCGCCGGATCATCGTTGAAACAGGGGTAATAGCCCGGGAAGTGGAATGTGCCGTCCTTGGGAATGATCAGCCCAAGGCTTCGGTGGTGGGGGAAATTCGTTTTGATAGCGATTTTTATGACTACGAGACGAAATACACCGATGGGAAATCCAGCATGCACATTCCGGCGGCGATCCCTGAGGCGATCGCCCAGCAGATCCAAGACCTAGCCGTTAAAGCCTTCCAAGCCCTCGACTGCCGTGGCATCGCCCGGGTGGATTTTTTCTATGTGGAAGCAACCCAGACAGTGCTTATTAACGAAATCAACACCCTACCCGGTTTTACGGCCTTCAGTATGTACCCGCAACTGTGGCGCCATAGCGGTGTCCCTTTTTCGGTATTGGTAGATCGTCTGGTGCAATTTGCCCTCGAAGACGCTCAATAGATCAAATTTCTAAAAACTTCCGATAAAAAAGCCCCCCTAAACCAGTTAGAGGGGTTTTCTTTTGACATTAATCCCTAAGGAGGCAGAATCTACGCATTGTCCAGGGCGACAATCCCAGGGAGTTCTTTGCCTTCCAGAAGTTCGAGGCTGGCACCACCACCGGTGGAAATGTGGCTCATCTTGTCTGCAACGCCGACTTTTTCCACAGCAGCAACGGAATCTCCACCACCGATAATCGTTACGGAACCTTGGGCCGTTAAACCAGCGAGAGAATGGGCGATCGCCTCAGTCCCGACTGCAAACTTATCGAACTCGAACACACCCATGGGGCCATTCCAGATCGCTGTGCCACAACCATTGAGAGCTTCTTGGAAAACTTTCACGGAATCTGCACCGATATCCAGACCCATCCAACCATCGGGAATTTCGTCCACGCTAACGGTCTTCGCCTCTGCATCAGGGGCGAACTTATCAGCCACAACCACATCCGTGGGCAGCAAAATCTTACCAGCCGCTTTCTCGAGTAGAGACTTCGCCAAATCGATCTTGTCATCCTCAACCAGAGAAGCGCCAACCGCTTTCCCCTGGGCTTTGTAAAAGGTGAAGATCATGCCACCACCGATCAGGAGTTTGTCGCACTTTTCCAGGAGAGTTTCGATCACACCGATTTTGCTAGAGACCTTAGAGCCCCCAACAATTGCCACCAGGGGACGTTTGGGGGCTTCAATGGCGCCCTGGAGGAATTGCAACTCTTTCTCAATCAAGAAACCAGCAACATTGGGGCTAAGGTAGTGAGTAACCCCTTCGGTAGAACCGTGGGCGCGGTGGGCTGTCCCAAACGCATCGTTCACGTACAAATCCGCATTGGCCGCCAATTGCTTCGCAAATTCAGGATCGTTCTTCTCTTCACCGGCATGGAAGCGGAGGTTTTCCAGTAGAGCCACATCACCATTGCCTAAACCGGCGATCGCCTGGGCAACCCCCTCACCAATACAGTCATCACATTTCACAACATTCTGACCGAGCAGCTCAGACAACCGGGCCGCAACGGGGGTAACTCGCATCGAATCGACCACCTGACCCTTCGGACGACCCATGTGGGTACCAAGGATGACCTTTGCCCCTTTTTCCGTCAAATATTTGATCGTGGGGAGCGCCGCCCGAATCCGCGTATCATCGGTGATTGCGCCACTTTCATTCAAGGGAACATTAAAATCGACCCGGACAAATACTCGCTTTCCGCTTACATCTGCCTCTGTTAAATTGGCAACTGATTTCTTAGCCACTATCTACAATCCTCTAAATGCTTACTTTTTATAAAGTTCTGTCATCTTGTCTTCAGAAGTAGAGCATTTTTCCGGGAAAATCGAACTAGAGTTCCAAATCCAGAAAAAATATCTCCATGCAGATTTTACCGGAGCCTGTGTCTAGGAGGTAGAGCTACCATGTTTAAAACAATTCTTTTTCCCGTTGATAAAAGCCGTGAAGCCCGCGAAGCCGCAGAAACAGTCATCCAACTCGTGCAGTCTTTCCAGAGCCATTTAGTACTGCTGTCCGTAGTGGAACCCAGCCAACCGGAAGACCGTGAAGGGGTAATGAATTCTGAGGAGGCCGTCGCCAACCTACTTAAAGGAGCCCATGAGCTTTTCATCCAAGCGGGTATCGAAGCCGACACCATCGAGCGGGAGGGCATGCCCTCTTTCACCATCTGTGATGTAGCCGATGAAATTGAAGCAGATTTGATTGTAATGGGTTGTCGGGGTATGGGCCTAACCCAAGAAGGAGTCGCCGAAAGTGTTACCAGTAAAGTGATTAACCTTGCCCCTTGTCCAGTACTGATCGTGCCCTAAGTATCGTCGTTGATGGGAATGTCCTTTTTGAGTACATCCAACCGGATTGCTTCTAAATATTAAATTTTGTATCTGAGTAAACCTACAGGTTCGCTACTTCCTCTAGCATAGGAGCTTCCAATACTCTAAAGCAGACTGTTACGTGATTTTTCCCATCACATGGTGGGTAGTCTGAGGTATGTACAAGAAGTAGATTATAATATATTAATCATTTCATTATGAGGAATTAGGAAACCTCGATTAATTGCTTTTTTGATGATTTTTGAGCCTGAAACAACGAGAATAGGTTGCTGATCTAGTGAAATTTCAAATTTTTCGAGGTTTCTATTAAGCATTTAGCTAAGATCACAGTTTCCAGAAGTAAAAAGTTCGTTTTTAATCATATATATTACGATAAAGAAATATCAGAATTCAGTGAGGCGAAATGCTGAAATTTCTAGTAAATATAAGCTTTGTGATCTTAATGGATTTAGCCTAAGAAAAAATCATGAATACCCTAAAATCGAACCAAGAGCAAGGGATTTACCGGATTGGAGAAGTTTTGGAAGCAGCCGGTTTGATCTCTGAGGCCCAACTCGAAATAGCCCTCTTCGATCAGCAGAGTTATGATAATTTAAAGCTTGGGGAGATCCTGGCCTTAAGGGGATGGGTTGATCAACAAACAGCTGATTTTTTCGCAAGATATACCAAAAATAAGTTGACTATTCTGCGGAGCAAGCGTTTAGGAGATTATTTAAGGGAAGCATATCTATTGACACCAGAACAACTATCGGCTGTTTTAGATGAACAAAAAATGAATCATATGCTGTTTGGGAGTGTGGCAGTTCTCAAGGGTTATATTAACCAGAAGACCTTGAATTTCTTTTTGCGCAATATCTTAAACCAAGCGACCGCCGATCAACAATTTTGGCGGACAACCCATCGGGAAACAATGGCGGTCCTCGGTAAACTTACTGAAATCGCTAGACCTGCTCCCACTGAAATCATCATTGCGGACAAGACTGCCGGTGGGGAACCCCCTGAAATTAACTGGATCGGTTGAGTCCCATGGAGAAGTTTAGCAATCGTTCACGAGGCAGACGATCACCTTCAGGCAAACTTTGATACTTTTAGGCGACAATGGCCACCTAAAAAAAAGAGAGGAATAAATTACCTCTCCGGAGCCGACCAGACTGATCGAAAATGCAAATGGGATAGTATTTTGATATAACCCAATACAAAAAAGCGTTTGTTAAATGGGTGAAATTAGTAAGCCAGACCCATACTGCGAGTAGTCTCGGCACCGAGATAAACTCGGATACTGAGGAAGTCAGTGGGGCAAGCCGTTTCACACCGCTTACAGCCGACGCAATCTTCAGTACGGGGAGAAGATGCAATCTGACCTGCTTTACAGCCGTCCCAGGGCACCATTTCTAGGACGTCAAGGGGACAGGCACGGACGCACTGGGTGCAACCAATGCAAGTGTCGTAAATTTTAACGCTATGAGACATCGAGTGTTAACTCCTACAAGAATGTGGTTTGATTATGTCAGCATTCTGGATTATGGGTTAGTTTACCGCAGGGCTAGAAGTCCCTTGGCGAAAAGGTGATATAAGTTTACGTTGCGTTACATCGCCCGTAAAAACCTATTTTTTCGTCAATTTGAGGCTGTTTTCGAGATTTTCCCATCCGCTTTTAGGGCAGTAACTCCTTGAGATTGCCCCAATCCCCTAGGGGATGTCCCTCACCGATTGCACAAATTTAAACATCTATATGGCTATTCGATTCCAAGCCCTTGAGGCGATCGCCCTTGCGGTACCCACTGCTCCCCGTCCGATCCAGGAGTATCTCCAGGAAGTAGATTATTTGGTCGGGGCGATCGCCGATCCCCAACGCACCACAAAAGTTGCTCCAGACCAATACCAATTACAGATGCGACCCATTGGGTTTTTGGATCTCTACCAATTCCAGCCCGTTGTGACCCTCAAAATTTGGTGTGATCGCCATTGCCAGGTGCACATCAAAAGTTTGGATTACCAAATGCGGGGCCTAGAATCTCTGATGAAGGGATTTAAACTGGATGTAACGGGGTTATTACGGCCAGTGGCGAAGCAGGATCAATGGTTGCTCCAAGGCCAAGCAGATCTCCAGGTGAAACTCGAACTGCCGCCGCCCCTCTGGTTTGCCCCCAAAACCCTCGTGAAAAAAACAGGAGATCGCCTCCTGCAGGACATCCTCCAGCGCATTAAGGGGAAACTCCTCGAAAAATTGGTTACTGATTACCATGCCTGGGCCCACGGTCGGGATATTCTCCGCCCCCAGGGCGATCGCCTCGAAGCAAACCTCTAAAACACCAGAAAATATCCCATCTTCCTCGATTGTAAAAAGTCTAGGAAATCCAAGAAATCCTCTGAAATTCCCTATTTTGCTGCCACAAAAGTTAATTTCCGCCCCCCGGAAAAATCGTTATCATGGAGTCGTATCTACAGTCACCCTAACTCTATGGATATTAAACTCCTGCTTCTTGCTTTAACTGCTGTATTCAGCGTCGCTTGTCTGTTTTTCGGTACCCAAAACGGTTTTTACGACTCCGATGACTACCATGGCAATGGTTCTGCCCACTAGATCATCAAGCCTTCCCATCATCTGCCTCAAATAATCCCATTACCCCTTGAGATGTACTAGGATCTCTCGCCCTGCCCAAAAATTCTTCGAGATTCTAGGATTTTTTGTGCCCAATGTCCCTAACTGCCAACCCTGATTCCCCCCAGTTAACTTGCTTGCCCTATGCCATCGGTCGCCAAGCAGAGGGAGTCTGTCTTTTGGTAACCCTGGGTCAGTATCGCTTGCTCTTAGATTGCGGCATCACGGATCCAAATTCCCTTGGGTTCCAGGAGGAGCCACCGGATGCGGTTTTCTGTAGCCATGCTCACCGGGACCATGCAGAGGGATTATTGGCTTTCCACCAACGGTTTCCAGATGTTCCCATTTACCTCAGTGCCGCGACGAAGACCCTCCTTCCTCTCAATTGGCCTGGAGTAACCCTTCCCGTAGATTTGGGTCAAGTTGTTCCTTGGCGATCGCCTGTGGAAATTCTGCCGGGGCTCACCCTCGAATTGTTTCCGGCGGGACATTTACCCGGAGCAGCGGCCGCGCTATTTACTCTCCAAAACCCGACACGGGACTACTCCCTGTTTTACACTGGGGATTTTTCGGTCTCTCATTTTCAGTTAGTAAATGGCCTATCGATCGAAGCCCTGCGCGGCATCCATCCCGATGTGCTGCTCATTGAGGGGAGCTATGGTACCATGCGCCATCCCCACCGCCGCCAGCAGGAAAAATATCTCACCCAACGGATCCTCGAGGCCCTCGACCAAGGTCAAGCGGTGATTCTCCCGGTGCCTCGCTTGGGTCTGGGCCAGGAAATTCTCAAATTATTGCGATCGCACCATCAATTTACGGGCAAAAAAGTGGACATTTGGGTAGAGGGTCATGTGGCCCTGGGCTGTGATCTATATCTCGACCTCTTATCTGAATTGCCAAATCCGGTGCAGAATTTCGCCCGCCACCAGGCCCTATTTTGGGATGACCGGGTGTATCCGCGCATGCACCGCCTCGCCCCAGGAGAATATCCCGATCTTAGCCAGGGAAACCATGTCATCATCACCGATTACGCGAATAATTTCGCCAAATACTGTGAACATGAGGCTTGTCCCTGTCTGCTGCTGGTGCCGGAGCATCCGGGGGTCTGGTTAGATTTTGAGCAATCCCCCCTGAAGGCGATCGCCAACCAAAAACACGTCCAAACCGAAACCTATCTTCTGGCGGAACATAGCGACGGACGCAACACCACCCAACTGATCCACAATCTCCGCCCCCAACACGTTGTATTCTTCCATGGTTCTGCCCAGGATCTCGAAGACCTCACCGCCCTCGAAGAACTCCAGAGCCGTTATCAACTCCATTGTCCCGCCGCTGGCAAACTGGTAGAGCTTCCCATTGGCGACACTTTCCTCCAGCCTGAAGGCCCCCACCAAACGGAGTATGAAGGGGAAATCAATGAAGTCGGTGCCTGGATTACCATCAGCCTCCCCAATAGTCTCAACGAAGATCCCCGCTGGCAGACCTTCGCGGATACTGGCCTCGTGGAAGCCCGTTGGCAAGGAGAAGAACTCATTCTCCGGGGGATCCAAGAGCGGGAGTTATTGCGTCATAATATTGATACCCAACGGTTTGCAAATCTAGAATGTTGTCTAAACTGTCAGTTCCAGAAGGGTTTACGTTGCCAACAACCAAAATCCCCCCTATATCGCTTTAAGGTGACACCGGAGGGCTATTGTCCTGAATTTTTGGCGATCGCCTCCAGTGGAGATGATTAACGGACGACGCTAACCTGTGCAGACTGTGTGTTTAATCCTGGTTTTTCGACTCTGGAAAATGGGGAAAAATTTGTTCCGCTTCTGGGCAGTCTTCCGCAATGGGAATTTCCACATCGGCTTTGGGGACGGAGGCAAGTTTTTGGGTAATGGCCCCGACGCTTTCTAGGCGTACTAACTCTTCCCAAGAGGAGATTTCGTCTTCTTCTTCAGTTTCATAGCGAATCGTCAGAATTTCTCCCTCAAATGCTGTAATTGTTGCATTTTCAATCCAGCGCTGTTGATCCCGCAAGAATATACAAACTTCCTTCTCGTCATTGCAGATTTGGTTAATCTTGCGGTGTAGCATAAGCTTCTCCAAAGTTGTGGGCAGAGTTTATTTACATTTCTCTACTAAGCATTGTAGTCAATCTCCCTGCACTTTTACAGTCCTTTTGCCGGGGGATATTGCCCTAGAATTGTACGGATATTTTCTGTGACTAAAGCTGCCTGTTCGAGCATCGCAAAATGGCCACAGCCGTCAATTTCCAGGACATTTTCTCCCATACAACCAAATCCAGGATGAAAACTAGCTAAATGGTGCACATATTTTAA
This sequence comes from Synechococcus sp., assembly GCA_035284725.1. Taxonomy (GTDB): domain Bacteria; phylum Cyanobacteriota; class Cyanobacteriia; order Cyanobacteriales; family MRBY01; genus MRBY01. The sequence goes on along the minus strand of JAYKIK010000126.1, from coordinate 30,291 downwards.
TTCCATGACGGGATCCTGGCAGCCGGCGAGAAAATAAACGGGCTGGGTTAGTTTGGCTACCAACTGGGGCAGATAATGAACTTCTGGTTCTGTGGTGGTTTCTAGCAGGGAACCGAGGGCTGCCTGGGTATCCGCTCGCAAAAAGTCGTGGATGCGCTGCTTTCCCCAATGTCTTGCCAAGGGTTGGTTTACCATCAAACGGGCAAACGCAAGATCCAGTAGGGGCAAATGCTTGAGGATTGGCCAACGATTTTTGACGAGGTTCTGGCCTGCGGTACGGAACTTTTCAAAATCTTCTTTGAGATAAATTCCCCCACCGGAGTTAATGCAGATCACCCCCTGCACCCGATCCGCACAGATAGATGCCCCCCACAGGGCAATACTGCCACCAAGGGAATGGCCCACCAACCAAACGTTGTGTAAATCGAGGGTGTCTAGGAGATGCTGTAGATCTGTGGCGTAGTCAGCGAGGGTATAACCATGGTCAGGGTAGCGATCGCCAATGGTTTTGGCTGCTGATTCTCCGAAACCCCGTAGATCATAGGTTAAACAGAGATAATCCTGGGCAAGGTCAGTGATTAGGGGTTGCCAATAGGTACGACTCAGGAGCCAGCCATGGATAAATACGAGAACCGGTTGCGTCCCACAGCCTCCGGGGAGATGGGGAGTTAGCTCATAGACATGGCGCACATCTCGAATAACCGTTGTTGCCATAAGGGGTTGGGGAGATTCTTCCTGGGACTGATGGGCTCACATTGCAATTACTCTTATTTTATCTAAATTGGGGAAGCCGCCGACCTTAAAAATTTTGCCTAGACTGGTGCCCCTAAAAGGCGATCGCGCACTCCCGCTGCAATGCGTTGGCCTAGATACTCAGGAATTGCACTTTCATTGGGGCCAAAAAGATACAGAATTAAACGTGTGCGACCTCGCCACGAAACTAAGTTGGCATTAATCACCAATAAATCTTCCTGCCAAATGGCGTGCATTACCCGGTAGAGGAGCCCCACCTGCTCCTCTGCTTCGATAATCAGGGTCGGCAAATGGAAAACTGGGTCAATATAAAATTCCGTATGCACCTGGTCGAGACCTTGATCAAAGTCAAACTCCACCGCTAGCATTTCTTCCACCTCAAAACGACCCGCAAGGGCTTCCCGCACCGCTCGCCGTAGATTTTCCGCTGTCTTTTGGGTCAAGGGTTGGTTATCCCGGGAAATGCTGAGCCTGATAAACACCAACATTGGTGCTTTAGTTTGCCCATAGAGACTGAGATTATGGATAGTCAGCCCATAGGCGGTGAGAATGCCAAAAATATCACTCAGGAGAAAAGACTGGTTGCGGTAGGCAAACTGGAAGGTGCTCCGATTTTCTTCGGTAGTAATTTCAATAATTGGTTGCTTGGAGCGGTAGAGCTGGTAGGCGAGCTGGAGATTTTGGAACTGCGCCTCACTACTGACAAACTGTTCATAAAACTCAGGAAACGAGCGGTTAAACCGTTTCAGTAGCTCCAGGTTAGATGATTTTAGGGCATCGGTCATGGTGGTTTGGCATAGGGTGGGTCGGGTCGCCGCAGAAAAGCCATAGGAATTGGCCAAGTTCTGGATAGCTGGCCTAACCCCTCCAGTTTACTCTAGGAACTTCCCTGCTTCTCTTCCCTAATACTTTGGTCATAATCCCCCCAGGCCCTCGCCAAGATCTTGTAAGATTATCAGGAATATTGATTTGCCCTAGCCTGCGATCGCCTTCATCCAATCCCCATTAAGTTCAAGTATGGGTTTCCTAAAACGACTCTTTAATCCCAGTACCGACCTCCCTAACGCCCAGATTAGCCAGTCCGAATTAGAGTCTGCTGGTCAGCCGCGCATCTTTTTCAGTTTAGACCGCGATCTTGATCTGTACGAACTCGAAGAGCTCTGTGATCAAGTGGGTTGGGCAAGGCGTCCCATTCGCAAGGTGCGCAAGGCGATTCAACATAGTTTTTTAGTCGTTACGGTTTGGGAAGTGCGCAATGATAAACGTCGCCGTTTGATTGGGTTTGCCCGGGCGACTTCCGATTGTGCCTTTAATGCGACGGTGTGGGATGTGGTGATCCATCCCCAATTCCAGAGTCAGGGTCTGGGGAAGGGCTTGATGCAGTTCATTATCAAAAAGCTGCGGGAGTCGGACATTAGTAATATCACGCTCTTCGCGGATCCCCAGGTGGTGGATTTCTATCGACGTTTGGGCTTTATTCTGGATCCTGAAGGGATTAAGGGGATGTTTTGGTACCCAAGCTGAAACTCTGTATGACAAGACAATGCTGATACTGTTACAAAATTCAGCCAGAAGAAAATTTTGAGATTGCTAACATTGTCAAGGGTAAAGTTTATCGTCGCCATCGTTGTCGGCGCTGCAAGCAAAATCTGCAAAATGAAAGACGTCACAAAATTTATAACTTTCTACGCAGTTACAAGCAGAGCCTGAAATGTACTCAGTGTGGTTTTGAAGATTACCGTGCTCTAGAGTTCCATCATCCTAACCCTGCAGAAAAAGAATTCTCTGTAGCTGATTTTGTTTCACGGGGTGCTTCCCTGACCAAAAACTAGCGGGTTTCAAGCCCTGCCCTTTAGGGCACAAGAATGGTACAATCCAACTAGCGGTGGGGCACACCGACTTTAATGGGCGTGTGAGCCAGTGTAAGACCCCATTCGGGGCAGTTGGCGATGATTCGTCTACCCATCAGGAGTCCGCCAATAACGGACAGACTGGGAATCCTTGTCCTTTAGGTCGAGGAGGATGTCAATAGAATACAGAAAGAAATTGAAAAATGCTGTGTTCTTTGTGCAAATTGTCATAGAATAGAGCACTATGGCAACGGAATGTAGCGCAGCTTGGTAGCGCACCGCATTTGGGATGCGGGGGTCGCAGGTTCGAATCCTGTCATTCCGATAACTTAAAAACTTGCATTTGTATCGCCTTTGATTGGTTCCAGTGGGCTAAGGGATAGAAATAGTGTTCCGAAAAAAAGTCTAAGAACGCCGAAAGACGCAAATTTTTTATGTTAGAGTCGAAGGCGTTAACCGGGATAGTATCGCTCCCATGCTTTACCGATAGCATAGGAAAAATGAGCCTGGAACTCCTTTTTGTTGAGTAACGTCCTTAAACAGCAGCGAATTATTACAGTGCCTGTCAATCTTAGACAGCCTTAGTTAAGATCGTGGACAATATTTTTTAGGAAGAATTTTGGGTGCAATCTTTTAGTCCTTTTTAAAGCGTTTTTTTGATTATTTTTTCTAATCCGGCAGCTATTTTTTTTGAGGTTTTATTTATGAAAAGTTTGGTTTGTTTCGGCCAAAAAGCATTATTGATGGGAACGGCGATCGCCGGCACGATGTTCGGGATTAACAGTAGTGCCCTGGCCCTACCAGAAGCTGCCATTGTTGAGAAGTTGCGCCCGATTCCAATGTACATGCTGATCAACGATGAGGGGCAACCTATCTTCGCCACCATCACCGACGAAGCGGGTAAGGAATCTGGGGTGACGGGGGTATTTGTAAGCCTCTCGGATGCAGAAAACCTCGTGGCCGCCCGTCAAGCAGAATCGAAAAAGTTACTGGATCAAGAGCGGGCTAAGGCCAATGCGAACCCCCAAGCGATCGCCGAACTAGAACAGCAGGCAGCTCTGTGGCAGGAAGCTAATATTTTGCCCATTGGTTTGGATAAGATCTATCAATTTGCCCAGAGTGAAGAAGCGCAAGATTTAACTTTTAAATTTTTACCGACCATGGAGCAGCTTAATGCAGCCGCCCAGGTGACGCAACAGGACAATTTTCCGGGTGTGCCTTTGTTTTTCCTTTCTATCCAAGAAAAGGATGAGAATGGACAAGATGTGATTTCTTTCCCGACCCTTGCCGATGATAACAATGATGGCAGTGGAGATATTCCGGTTTTCTTTGAGGTGCAACCTATTTTGGAGCAGCTTGATTCTTTCCCTGAGAATGAGGAATTAAGCATTAATGTGATGCCCCTGGAAGTGTTTATTGCTAAGCTGCTGGACGAAAATTTACCGACAGAGGAACAGCAATTTTTGGAAGCGATGACGTTAATACCGTCCCAGGAATCGGCCCAACTGATCCAGGCGGTGATCGAACAACAGCAGCAGCAACGTTAAGAATTGGCGACCGACAAACCTTTGCATCACGTCATTACAGCCCAAGATTTACAACGGTGGCGACAGTGGGCCCAGGCTCAGGCGATCGCCACCAATATTCCTGCGGAGGAGGTGGATTGGTTTCTCTTGGGGCTGACCACAGTGGATCGGTTGAGTTTGCGGCTCGGGATCCGGGACGCGGTACATAGTCAGGTGTCTTTGGTTGAACTTTCGCAACTCTGGGAACGGCGCTGCCAAGAGAAAATCCCGGTGCAATATCTTGTCGGGAAAACGCCCTGGCGCAATTTTGAGCTGATTGTCTCCCCTGCAGTGCTAATCCCCCGGCCAGAAACGGAATATTTAATAGATTTGGCGCGAACTAGCCCGACGCATTTACACGCAGGTCACTGGGTTGATCTGGGGACGGGCAGTGGGGCGATCGCCTTGGGTTTGGCCGACAGTTTTCCCACAGCGACGATCCATGCCGTTGATCAGAGTGCCGCGGCCCTTGAGGTTGCCCGAAAAAATGCGATCGCCTACGGATTACAGGATCGAATTCAGTTTTACCAGGGCAGTTGGTGGGAGCCGCTGCAACACCTACGGGGACAGGTGGCGGGGATGGTCTCGAATCCCCCCTATATTCCTTCTGCGCTGTTGCCGGATTTGCAGCCAGAGGTTTTTCGTCATGAACCCCCCAGCGCCCTCGACGGTGGTCGTGATGGTTTGGCTGATCTCCGTATTTTAGTGAACGAGGCTCCCGCTTATTTGGTTGCTGGGGGGATTTGGCTGGTGGAGCTGATGCGCGGTCAGGGGGAAGCGGTGGCTCAACTGCTGGCGGAGAATGGTCACTACACTCAGATCAAGGTGATTGAGGATTTTGCTGGGGGCGATCGCTATGTGTGGGCTCAGCGCCGGTAAATATTGATTTCAGGGTGATCGGAGTCACGGGGAATTCTTACAGTAAAACTTAATGTTAATTTAGGCTGGTTATTGACCATGGAACGGGAATACTCAGCTTAGATAGAATACATACCGATGGATTGCATTACATAACATCGGGCTCCAGCGCACACCATGAAATTCTTCCTGCTCCAAACATGGCTAAGACTTCGGCAACAATCGCCTAAACCTCAAGCTAAAGAGGATGGCTTTGTTTTGCCGTTGGTGTTCGGGATTGGACTCTTTATGCTAATCGTCGGCGCCACAATGATTTTTCGTAGTCAGGATGACCGGACAACGGCGATCGCCCAAAAAGAAACCTCTGTTGGTTTAGGGGCAACGGAATCAGGTATTCTCAGAGTTGTGAATTTCCTCAACCAAAACAGAGCATTTGCCCAATACAACTTTAATGAAGCATTTAATGACCCAGCCTATGCCTGGCAGAATGGCTACACATGGAAGACATTATCGGCAGAAGGGAATACAACAATTTTGAAGGGAGAATGTCATTCAGATATCGAACTAGCTGAAACATTATCGACGCTAAACGTATTCACTGATGGTAGATGGGAAAACCTACAAGAGGGTCGTCCATTAAATGGTCAGTTTCGCATTGTTGATTATGTTTATGAAGCAGTAATTTCAAAAGAAGATGAAATATTTCAAAAAACAGGGACATTGCTTGGTGAAGGAACACTAACCCTGAAAGGAAGAATTAATGAAGAAAGCACGGATCAAAACGCGTCAGATACAGGTACGATTGGGACTTCGCTGAGTTATTTAAAAATCAAGATTCCTGTCGTAAAAAGTGCTCCGGAAACCTCTTCTTTTCCTGGGCTATGGGTCTATGAACCTGATTTGGCTGACAACCAAGAAGTTGATGGTGATATATTAGTTAGTGGAGGATGTATAGACGAATCAAAACTGCGAGAGCTTGAGGCAAATGCCCCAAATGGCGAAGTGATCGGCGCTCCTAATTTATATTTTCCTGAAATGCCGCCTAATCCACAGATATCCGGCAATCCATATAACTATCTGAGTACACCTATCCTAAACGACAATGACTCATTCCCAAGGGCTACGGATGTTTATGAGACTCAGACAATTAATAACAGAACAATTAATGTCTACAATTATTACATTGAAAGTGCATCGGTTCAGGGAAGTGTTAGTCCTGTTAGTATCAAACTGAGTGGTGGAGATAATTTAAAAGTCTATACAGCAGATGATCAAATGGTCATTTTTCATGTCGCTGGCAGTGTAGAAGTGCCTGGAAATGCTTCTATTCAACATTTAGAGAAAGGGACACTTAATGCTGCCAGCAATAGTGTTTTCTTCCAAATTTATGGCAGGCAAAATGGCAATGTCGCAACCGGTGTTGCAACTCCTATTGGCAACTTCATTGATGGGGATCCTTACTTTTGTTACAACGGAAGTCCAGATTCTTCATATTTTTCCTTTGGTCCAGATTACACTTATGGCGTGGCAGGTGCAGGGATAGTTTATGGTTCAGTTTGGGCTAAACAAGTAACAGATAATGCAGATGTATCCATTCCTGGCTGTGCATCAAATTCAAATCAAACAATCGTCGATCAGCAGATAAACTTGGAAGATTTAGCATATATTGAATCTGTGATGGATACTCAGATTTTTGGGGTAGAAAATGTTCCCCCAAGTATTCAACCATTTACTGAGTGGGAGCGATTGTCCAACTAATGAATCAGTCCTGTAAAAATGCCTATTTTCAAAGAATGCAGGGATTTACATTTATAGAAGTCCTAGCAGGGATTCTGATAAGTACTATTTTTGTATTAATTTCAGCACAAGCAATTGTATTAAGTACTGTGTTTAGAGTTAAGGCAAGACAGCTAAGTGAAGCGACTAACTGGGTTAGAGAAGACTTGGAAGAAATTCGTTTTCAGGCTACAAATAACCTAATTCAACAGGCAGGTGAGTCTCTAGAAGTGGTTTGCGAAAACACTGAGGAAAATCCAGACCTAGGGTTTGCCGCAAAATTTGCAGATATTTTATTCCCGGGTAGTTGGGATACAACAGTAAGTGCTTACATTTCAGAAGAACCAAGGACATTATTAAATGCAAGTTTTACGATGCAGAGAGTTCTAGATGTATATGACTCAGGCAATAACTTAATTTATAATGAATCCTATAGCAGATCAATAGGCCCCTATAATACATTAAAGATTTACTATGAGGTTTTCCCTGCTACTGAAGACATGGCAAATTCCATCTTTTCTCTAAGAGCAGAGGTGACCCCTGAGGAAGCATATAATTGCAATCTTTGAAGAAGTAAGAGTCTGGATCTAGTGACAATCAGTTCCAGACCTGCTAAAACTTTTTAGCGAATGGCTATTACTAAGTTCTAAATTTGGCTCAGGCAATGGTTTACTTTGGCCGATGGTATAGGGAAAAAATCCATCAAGAAGGTTTTACACTAATTGAAGTGCTTCTGGCAATTTTTATAAGCGCTTTTTTAGTCAGTTCTGCTGCCTTTGGCTTGGTATATATCTCAAGACAAAATAGAATTGCTGAAGCAAAATCAGTACGTCGGGTCGAGTTGAACCGTGCCCTAGACTACATTGCGGAATTGGTTAGGGAGGCAGTACTGGTAACAAACTCTGATGATAAAGAAACGATTATTCTTACTATGCCCAATGGAGACCAAATAGAATTTTATTATGCAGATGTAGCCAATAATTCTGTTTGGTCAGGGCCGGGGGTAATTTACCGTGTAGAAAATGGAGGGACTCCTGTTGTTTTAGTGGATGGTATTGCTAAACAAGGTTTTGAGCTTCCAAGCTGTAATAGCGATGAAGAGATTCTAGTTGGCAAAGTAGATGGACAAAATCCGGCAGGAGGTCTGTTCACTTGTATTGATAATACTTTTCGTACTGCTTCATTAACACTTTATGGGCGTCTCAATGTTGAAAATAAAACTGCATATACAGAAAATGATTTTTTAATCGTTAGCAGTAAATTTGTTGCACGCAACGCACCGGTGGGAGGACAGTGTGTAGTTCCCGCTGTTTCATCTGGTACATTAACAGCAGATGAAGCAAAAGCGGCTTGGATAAATGCTGGATTCAAGGGTGATAACTTTAACCCAATTAATGACGTAGGTAACCTTATAACAATCCAGGATCTTACCCCTCAAAGTTTTGTTGATTGTGATACTTCGGTATTAACGGTGGGAGACAATTCTGATAAATGTACTGTTCCTGACTATATTAATGGAACTATTGATGCTGCCTTTGATGCATGGAATTCTAGTAGCTTTACTGGCAATTTTAGTGCAGAAGCTTTTGGCCTAGCAGAGGGAGAGTCTCCTGATGGAAACTCTTTGATTGTTGGTGCCCAAGCAACGTCACCAGTAGATAAAGATCCTGGAGAAATAATTATTTGTAGTTCATCAATTACGGTGTCTGAGCAGAAGTGTACAGTGCCAGGTTTAGTGGGTCTAAGTAATACAGATGCACAATCTGAATGGAATGGAAATAATAATTCTCTATTCACAACGACTTTAATTCCGGATGCACTTGACACAAATAATTTTACTGTAGAATTTCAAAGCATAGAACCAGGCACACAAAGTTTTTGTAGTGCGGAAATGACTGTCGGTGAGAGAAAATGTTTAATACCTGATTTTAGTGGTTATGACTCAGGAGATCCAGCAGCGAATAACTACTATATTAATGAGTGGACTAGACTTGGTTTCGATGAAGATAAAATTACACTTGCTGTAGACAACCCTAATACAACAATATTAAGTGGCCAAAGTGTACCCGCAGGGACGGAAACCTATTGTAAACACGCTGAAATAACTGTATATGAATCGAGTACTTGTAGCATTCCAAGCAATAGCTTAGATGGTATTTTTATAAATCAAACAGTTGCTGACGCAACGACTACATGGCAGACTTATGGTTTTTATCCAAATACTGTCGTTTCCTACGGTGATGGCTTAATTAGTCGTTATGTGATCGATGGTTTAAGTACTGCACCACTAGATGGCAATGGCAATTATCAATTAGATTGTGGCACAGTGGTCAATGTTTATGATTCAACTTATTGTCGTGTCCCAAATTTACTCAGAGACAACCTCAACCAAGCAACCTCAGCATGGACTAATGCGGGTTTCAATGCAAATAATATCCTGACGACTGGTTTTACTAATACTAATAGCCAAAAGGTAGAGGCACAAAGCCTTGCTGCAGGTACATTTGAACTGTGTACATCTACTCAAGTGTTACTCACTGGGGATGCCTGTGTTGTTCCAGATATGATTGGTTTACAACGACCCCAAGCGGCGAGCGCTTGGGTGGACGCAGGTTTTAGTAGCAGTAACTTTACCTCTTACTGGTCCAACTCTAACAATCAAGCAACCTCGTCTTCAACATTGTCTTCTGCATGGACCACATCTGTATTTGACCAAACCCCGGCTCAAGGACAAATTTTGAGCTGTTCTAATACGTCAGCCAAAGTTTATAGTGAATCTCCATATAACGTGAGGATCGCTAGTAGATCTTCTGTGAAACAAGGTAGTAAGTGGAGATATACAGTTAATTTAGCCTGGGACTTTCCTAAAACAGCTGGTCTTTCAGAAGCAGCAAGCTTCAGGGTATTTACATGCAGCATCAATCTGGCTAATTCTTCTGATACAACAACATGTTCGCCACAAATTAATGAAAATAGTGTTCAGTCAATAACAGACAATGCAATTGTTTTTAGTGGGAATAACCCAGTTGTTACGGGTAAAACTGTGACTCACGAATTTACAGATTCCGTGGGAAATGGACTGAAACGGTCTTGCTATTCTGTTCTTGCAAGAAATAATGATGCAGATGCTTTTAGTCCAGAAACAGCCGTGCCTGCAAGCAGTGGCAGCGCACCTCAATGCTTCATCCATGATGGCGGTCTGTAACATGTTTTTTAATTCTTTTATATTATTGACTATATGCCACTTTCTAAAAATCTCCATAAGTACAAAATACAAGATGGCTTTACCTTGATTGAGATCCTGGTTGCTTTATTTATGGTTGGAATTCTTTCTGCGATTGCTGCGCCAAGCTTTCTGGGAACGGTCAACCGTGGAAGAGTCAATGAAGCAGCTAGTCAGCTGCGTGGAATGTTTCAAAATGCTCAACGGGAAGCTATTAAGAAAAGTCAAGATTGCGTTATCCAACTACCAGCTAAAGGAACAGAAAATCCTGTAATCACTTCTAGTTGCGACCCTTCTGATCAAAGTCGCAGATTAAATAATGTTTTCATTCAATACAATGGTACAGGCGACCAAATCACAGTTGACTTCAAAGGTGGAATGAATATTCAACGTACAATTGTAATTTACAGTGATAATACTAGCCATAGACGTTGTTTGGTTATTTCTAATTTGATCGGGATGATTAGGGTAGGAAATTATATTGATGATAATCTAAACAACTTAGATGGCAATCTGTACTGTAAGAATGATGGAGTATAAAAATGAAAAAAGGCGATCGCCTGACCGCCTTCTTACTTTTAACAGGGATTTTGTAGAAACTGCAACTAGCTAGCCTCAGCATCACTGGGCACTAAGCGCAGGAACGCATCAAAATCAGCCAGGGCATTGTTATATTCCGTGGAGGTAGCCGCTTCATTGCGGTTTTGAGCCGCCACATCAAGACGCTCCAGGTGGGCAAAAATCTCATCAATCAGCCCCTTCGCTGCTTTTTGATCACTGGGGAGCAGGGTATTCGCTAAATAGGTCAAATCACGGCGGAGGAACCCAAAGGGCCCGTGGATATAGGTGCGGGCATCAATCCAGTTATTTTCCTGGACAAATTTACCTAGGGTTTCCATCCCTTGGCGCGCTTCATTGACCGGGGTTAAATAAAGTTGGATCTGGGCAATCCGGTCGGGAGTATAGACATCAGGGATCTTAGCCGCGGGGCCAGAGCAACTGACGAGGAAGGTGGTGATTACCACTAACAGCAAGGACAAAACTGACCGCAAACGTAGCATCATGGTTATGTGTTAAAGCTTAATGACGTTATCAGGTTTTCAATTGCCAACATCATCTCACAAATGGGCCTGAGATGAGATTCCCCCCCCGGGGCATTCATTTTTTTTTACGCCACTGCCCCAGACCCTAACCGAGAAATTCACTGAGGTAAGGGGCGATCGCCTCGGGGAAATGCTCCTGGGGATAATGTTTCGCCTCGGGTAAAGCCTGCCAACGGTGGGATGTTTCCGTTTTGACCCAATTTGCTAAGGATTCGCTCTCTAACCAAGGATCCTGAGTTCCCCATAGGAACAACGTTGGTGCGGTACGATTTTTAAGACGGCGACTCAAATCCGGCAACACCTGGGGGAAATCAAAGCGGCGCACTGTCGTCATCAGCGCCCGACCCACGGCGGAACTGGTTTTGTAGGGCTGACGGTATAGGGTTAAATCTCCATCACCAATCACAAAGCCACTGCCTTTTTCGAGGGTGCGATCCACCAGCAGCGGATCCTGGGTCAACATCTCCCCCGCCAAGGGCAGGCCCCACTGCTGCATCACCCAGGGTAATTTGGTGCCGGGTAAAACAGGGCTATTTAAAATCACTAGGCGATCGCACAATTCCGGTTCGTTGAGAGCAAATAAAATCCCCGTATGGCCGAGAAACCCCTGGGTGACAATGTGACAACGCTCAATTTTTAACGCTTGGAGAAAGTCCTTTAACGCTCCTTGAAAAGCCTCGGCTCGGTAGGAAAACTCCCGACTGCTGGGATAACTCGAAAACCCCGACCCCGGCCAATCCGGCGCAATACAGTAAAAATTCGCCGCCGCCAACCGTGCCATCACACCACGCCAACTGTAACTGTGGGCCGGTAGACCGTGCAGAAAGAGGATCGGTAGGCGATCATTGTCTAATTTTTCGGTTTCTCGATAGAACCACGTCAGGTTTCCAACGGTGATTTTTTGTTCGGCGATCGCCATGGTGATGCTTACTCCCAAAACAGCAGTTGAAATTTTACTGTGGCACAGTCTTCGACCAAAACAAAGTTCCCCAAGCCACAGCATTACTGAAACAGGGAGATGCTATCTTTTTGGGTAATTTGATCAACGCCCCATACATCCGTGGATAGCAAAATTCCTCCCCTCTCCTTCCTTCAGAAACCCTCCGGTACCCAACTACTTGGCCTCCTGACAGCGATCCTGGTGGGTCTGGCCCTGGTGATTCCCCTGCTAAAACCTGGGGAGATGATCCCCCTGTGGCTGCCGATTATAATTTCTGCGGTTTTGGCCGGGGGATTGGGTTTTTGGCTAGTGCCGTTGCTGCGTCGCTTGAAAACGGGTCAAATTATTCGGGAAGAAGGCCCCCAAGCCCACCTCAAGAAAGCTGGCACCCCCACCATGGGTGGCTTAATTTTTCTCCCGGTCGGTCTGATTGCTGGGGTGATTTTTGCCAGGTTTGACCCGGAGGCGATCGCCGTGGCCTTGGTGACCTTGGCCTATGGGGTCGTCGGTTGGGTGGACGATTGGCAAGTGCTGCGCCTGAAATCAAATAAGGGCATTTCCCCCCGGATGAAGCTGATCCTCCAGATTGTGATCGCCATTGTTTTTTGTATCTGGCTGGCCTTCACTGCCCCAGAACTGACCACCATTAGCTTCTTTGCCGGGCTGAGTTTACCCCTGGGCGTTCTTTTCTGGGCCTTAGCTGGCTTTGCCATGGTCGCCGAAAGCAATGCCACCAATCTTACCGATGGGGTCGATGGCCTGGCGGGGGGCACCGGGGCGATCGCCTTTTTAGGAGTTGCTGCCCTGGCCTTACCCGAGCATCCTGGGGTCAGCCTACTCTGTGCCTGTATCAGTGGCGCTTGCCTAGGCTTTATCTACCACAACCGCAATCCGGCCAAAGTCTTTATGGGGGATACCGGTTCCCTTGCTCTCGGGGGGGGCTTGGCAGCGGCGGGCATCCTCTGCGGCCACATCTGGGGCTTGCTAATTATTAGCGGCATTTTTTGCGTCGAGGCCGTCTCCGTCATTGCCCAGGTCAGCTATTACAAAGCCACCAAGGACGAACATGGCCAGGGCAAACGCCTGTTTAAAATGGCCCCGATCCACCATCACCTGGAACTGAGTGGTTGGCCCGAAACCCAGATTGTCGGTGCTTTTTATCTCCTCAATCTTGGCCTTGTCTGTCTGAGTTTTGTGCTCACCTAAAAAGCCAAATCTCCGCGCTAAAATTGGAATCATTTTCTCTTTTTCCCAGGTTCCCCATGACCCTCATTTCCCCCCTTGCTAAAGCCTCACGCCGAGAATCGGGTCGCACCGTTGGTCGCGGCATCCGTCCCTGGGGGATCATGTTCATGGTAAGTTTGGCCCTTCTGGGGGGCATTGGTTCCCGTTTAGCTTTTCTGCAACTGGTTAAGGGGGATGAACTGCGGCAAACTGCCCGGGACAATAGCGTTCGGGTTGCTCCCAAACCCCCTATCCGTGGCAATATCTTTGATCGCCATGGGAAAGTCCTCGCCACCACAAAACTCGCCCACGCCATCTATGTCTGGCCCGTCGCCCGCACCAAACCCAACTGGCCCAAAACCAAACAACTCCTATCCCAGTTGGTGGGTATTTCCCCCGCTGAAATTGAAAAACGCCTGAAATCCCAAGATATCTACGCCACCGAACCCTTGGCGATCGCCCGCAACCTCACCCTCGCCCAAGTCACTGCCATCGAAGAGCACCACGAAGTCCTGGAAGGGGTTGAGGTGATTATCGAACCCGTCCGTTATTACCCCGAAGGTGCCGTCGCTCCCCATGTCCTCGGCTACACCCGGGAACTGACCCCCGAAGAATTTGAAGCCCGCAAAACCGAAGGTTATCGCCTCCAGGATTACATTGGCAAAATGGGCCTCGAAGCATCCCTGGAATCTCGGTTGCGGGGACAGTGGGGCGGCCAGGAAATTCAAGTGGATCGGGACGGTCGTTTCGTGAAAATCCTGGGGGAAAAGCCTGCCCAGGCCGGCGAAGATATTAACCTCGCCATCGATGTGGAACTGCAAAAGGTCGCCCAGAAGGTTCTAGGGAATCGCAATGGGGCGATTGTGGCCCTCGATCCCCGCAATGGTGCTGTCCTTGCCATGGCCAGCTACCCGGACTTTGACCCCAATATTTTTTCTGATCGCATCTCTCCCGAAAAATGGGCTGCCGTCACCGCAAAAGGAGATCCTTTCATTAACCGAGCCATCCGAGGCTTCCCGCCTGCTTCTACCTTTAAGGTTGTCACTGCTACTGCCGGGATGGAGTCGGGTAAATATCCGGCTAATGTGGTGCTCAATACCAGTCCCTACCTGGCTGCTGCCGGAGTACGCTTCTATGAATGGAATCGCGCTGGTTTTGGAGCTGCCGGCCATGTTCGCGCCATGGCCTGGAGTAGTAATACTTTCTTTGGCCAAGTGGGACGGGGTGTTGGCGGAGAAACTCTCATTGATTGGGCACGCCGTTTTGGCTTTGGTCAATTAACCGGGATTGAACTGCGGGAAGAAAACCGGGGCCTGATTCCGGATGAAACCTGGACCCAGGAAAATCTGGATCGGTCTTGGAATGTGGGGGATACGATCAACATGTCCATTGGCCAAGGTCTGACCCTTGCTACACCCCTCCAAATTGCCCGGATGTTTGCAGTGACGGCCAATGGTGGCTATTTGGTGCAACCCCACCTCGTCCAGGTCGATACTTTACCCAAAACATCCCTGGATCTCGCCCCCAGTACATTGGAAACAATTCGTCAGGGGTTGCGGGCTGTGGTCACCAGTGGCACCGGTACGGTATTGAATATCCCAGGGATTCCCACGGCGGCGGGAAAAAGTGGCACCGCTGAAGCGCCCCCCCGGGAAAACCATGCCTGGTTCGGTGCTTTTGCCCCCTATGAGGATGCGGAAATCGTCGTAGTGGCCTTCGCTGAACATTCCGGTGGTGGCGGTGGATCGGTGGCAGGGCCGATGGTACGGGATGTAATGGCGGCCTATTTTGAAATGAAAGAAAAGGCGGCAAATCCTGAGGCTGAATCAACAACATCAACAGTTCCAGAACCGTAAATTAAGATTGGCATAATGTGGCACAATGGGCAGGTCAAAATTTCTGCAATGTAAGTAAACGAGCGTCCTGTGAATATGTCTGTGCATCTTGAGTGGCTAACCCGTGGCACGAGCGAAATTTTTCCAGATAATCCTGAAGAAAATTTAGCAAAGGTTCTCCAGACAGGCGATCGCCCTTTGCGGGTTAAATTGGGGATCGATCCAACAGGTTCGGATTTGCACCTGGGGCACAGTATTCCCTTTCGGAAATTGCGGGCCTTCCAAGATGCTGGCCACACTGCCGTGGTGATTATCGGGGACTTTACGGCCCAGATCGGTGATCCCACCGGTAAATCCGAAGTGCGCAAACAACTCAGTGCCGCCGATGTCCAACGCAATGCCGAAACCTACCTCGACCAACTGCGCCCGATTCTTGATTTTGACACCCCAGGCCGCCTCGAAATTCGCTACAACTCCGAATGGCTCAAGGATCTAGATTTAGCCAAGATCCAGGAACTCCTAGCCACAATGACGGTGCAGCAGATGCTCGCCAAGGAAGGATTTGCCAAGCGTTACCAAAGTGAAAACCCCATCTATCTCCATGAATTCCTCTACCCCCTGATGCAAGGTTATGATTCTGTGGCGGTGGATGCCGACGTGGAGCTGGGGGGCACTGACCAGAAATTCAACATTGCGGTGGGGCGGGATCTCCAGCGGCACTTCGGTCAAAAGCCTCAGTTTGGATTGCTATTACCCATTCTGATCGGCACGGACGGTAAGGAAAAAATGTCCAAGAGCCTGAATAATTATGTGGGTCTCAAGGACAACCATCACACCATGTATCAGAAGCTGCAAAATACCCCCGATAGTCTGCTGAAAGATTATTTTGAGCTCCTGACTAATCTCGATCTCCAAGCATTACCGGAAAATCCCCGGGAACAGCAGAAATACCTTGCTCGGGAGATCGTTACCCAGTTCCATGGCGCTGATGCCGCCGTTGATGCTGAAAAAGCGGTGCAAGATGTGGCGGCGGCGAATATTCCTGAATTTTCCCTCGGCACCGTTGAATTTCCTTTACCGTTGTTTTATATCCTCGGTGCTTCTGGGCTCTGTAGCAGTGGGGGGGATGGTCGCCGACAAATCAAAGGGGGAGCGGTACGCCTCGATGATGAGCGGGTGACCGATATGAACCTGGCCTTTGAAACCCCTGAGGCCCTAGTTAATAAAGTATTGCGGGTGGGGAAAAAGAAGTTTGTGCGCCTGGTGCCCTAGGGCGATCGCCTTGGGGGATCTGCCCATTTCGTGAACAGTTGTAACATTTCCCCAGGTTCCCCGAAAAAATTCTGCGATTAGGGACAGACAACGCGATACCCTAGTTTGAGTCAAAATTTTAAGATCATTTTTATAAATCCTGTTGATATGACCGCTGAGACCCCTACAAAACGCACCGTCCGCATTGGCTCCCGTAAAAGTCAGTTGGCCCTCGTCCAGACCTATTGGGTCCGGGATGAACTCCAAAAAGCCTACCCGGAGATCACCTTTGAGGTGCAAACCATGGAAACCCAAGGGGACAAGGTGCTGGATGTGGCCCTCTCAAAAATTGGCGATAAGGGCCTCTTTACCCAGGAACTCGAAGACGGCATGTTAAAAGGGGAAACGGACTTTGCGGTGCATTCCCTTAAGGATTTGCCGACGAATTTACCTGAGGGGCTGATGCTCGGTTGTGTGACAGAACGGGTAGACCCAGCGGATGCGTTGGTTGTCCACGAAAAGCATAAGGATAAAAAACTGGAAACTCTCCCGGCGGGGGCGGTGATTGGGACTTCTTCCCTGCGGCGCTTGGCCCAGTTGCGGCACCATTTCCCTCACCTGGAATTTAAAGATATCCGGGGCAATGTGAATACTCGTTTAGCAAAATTAGACAGTGGTGAATATGACGCAATTATTCTAGCAGCGGCGGGTTTGCAGCGGCTTGATTTTGGCGATCGCATTCACCAGATTATTCCCAGTGAGATTTCTCTCCATGCGGTGGGTCAAGGGGCCTTAGGCATTGAATGTCGTGATGGGGACGAGGAAATTCTCAACTTACTGCGCCCTGTGTTGGAACACCCCGAAAGCCGTGATCGCTGCTATGCAGAACGGTCTTTCCTGCGCCAATTGGAAGGGGGCTGTCAGGTACCGATTGGGGTAAATACCACCATCGAAGGCGATCGCCTTACCCTTGTGGGGATGGTTGCGAGCTTAGATGGCCAAACCCTCATCCGCGACGAAGTGAGTGGGAGCCGGGCCGATGCTGAAAAATTAGGTATTGAACTGGCCCAGAAAGTAACCGCCCAAGGGGCCAACAAGATTCTGGCGGAAATTAATGCCGTAAACCGTGCTTAATCAGCAATCCCGAATCGCTCTGTCATTGAGTAATGGAAAGTAGGAATCCTCCCTTCGGTACATCTGGGAGGATTTCTTTCATAGTTGAGGTTCGGGGCGATCTTCAGGAATCTCAGGCGATCGCAAATGATTGTGGTCACCGTAGCCGAGGTGAGTCAGGGTTTCGATATCTCCTTTGGGCGTTGCAGCCTGGGGAGTAATTTTCTTAGTTACCCCTGTCTTACGCTGTTTTTTGAGCTTGGCCTGTCGTCCCATGGTTGTGAGTCCTGTTTTTGATCTATTTTGCAAAATTTTGCTGCTAGGGTAATGTCTAACCTGGGCATTCCATAAAGTTTTCAAGAAGTCTTGCAATCACTGATGGTTTCTCCACGGTGGGAGCGCATAATAGGAAAAGCCCCTTGCCAATGCCCTAACCCGACCAAAGGAGTTGTATTTCTCAGCCAACGGGCGGCGTTGAAGCTTGGCACCATGGCATACATATCCAATTCCTTAGGAAAATTTTACCCTTGTCTCTGGAGGCTTGGTGAACTCTCATCTTTCTTCTATTTGGAATGTTTCCGCGCTGCCTCGCGCCGATGTGTGTCCAGAGCATGGCAGCCTCAGTATTCGCTCCGCATCTCCAGACGATGTCCAAGCACTGGCAACGGTTTTGACCTTAAGTTTCCATCAGTACCATGGTGCCTTGGGTTGGCTTACCCCCCTATTGCGTCTTGGGGTATATGAAGATTTGGCCCAACGGATCAAAGAAAAAAAAGAACACCATGCCTGTTTTGTCGCAGCATTACAAACAACATCCTCCCGGGAAATCGTCGGTACCGTTGAAATTTCCGTCCGCTATCTCAAGACGATGGCGATCGCTCCCACCAAAGCTCCCTATATTTCTAACCTCGCAGTTAACCCCCAATATCGTCGCCTCGGCATTGCCCGTAGACTTCTTGCTCGCTGTGAAAATCAAGTCCGCCACTGGCACTACGGTAGTGTGGCCCTCCATGTTTTAGAGAATAATGAAGCAGCTAAGCAGCTCTATCTCAGTTGTGGTTATGATATTAAACACGTTGAGCGTCCCCTAAGTGCCTGGTTATTGCGGCGCCCCCGTCGTCTCTTTGTCCAAAAAGATCTATCGCCCTAAAATTGACCTACTTTTCTAAGTTTTTCCCTGGGTGACTTACCTTATCCTTCTCTGAGTATGGGTTCTCTGTCCACCGCTTCCCCCGAAACAACCATCGCCGCAGGGCAGGAAATAATCCTCGCCAAACTCAAGCGGGGAGAGCTATTGATGGTGAATCCCCGTCGCAAAAATGGTCTAATTCTGCGCAAAACTTATTACGGTGATTTTGCGGGGCCAGGCTCTATTATTGGTGGTATCTTCGATCAAGATGTGGTCGCGGTGATTCCCGTAGGCTCGTTATCACTTTTGACCCCAACACCGGGTACAGAGCAGGAAAAGGCCCATCTCATCCGCCGCCAGTGGGTAAGACTCTTGCAGCAAATTACGGAAAAATCAACCTCGGAACAGCGAGCCCAAACCATCCTAAACCAGTTTGAACACTGGTTTGACTTAGAAACAGCGGCTCAAATTACCGATGATGTCTTTGCGGATCTCGTGGGAGTCTTACCCCAAACAATCGCCAAAGTTCGCAACCGGGTCAACCGCTCAGAAATCTAGCCAATTAGCCATAATTTCTCCAAAAATGTTCATTCTTTCGTTGTATTCAACCTTGGGTTTAGGCGATGATTAGGAAATAGTCATCATAAGGAGCGCGACGGCCATGGGAGAGATTTCCCCAGAACAACAGGCGATCGCCGAAACGATTGCCCTTTTGGAATATTACAGTTTTGAACTGGAAGACCAAACCGCCGCCCTCACCGTTGCCCAATGGCAAACTCAGTATCCGATTTCCTGGATTCGTTTAGCTGTTTTAGAAGCCCTCTACCGTGGTCGCTACAAAAAAATTTCTGTAACCGCTATTTTGCGAGTCTGGCAGAAGTGGGAAGTAGCCAAAGTACAGTTTAGCCACGAATTTGCCCATCTGATCTGTGCAAAGTTGCCCCCCGTTGAGCTGTCCCCGGAACCTGAACCCACGGTTATCCCTAGAGAAGAGTCTCCACCAGAATCTGTTCCGTCGGCCTCAGCCCTTGGGATCGCCGCCTTTTCCCCTCCCCCAGAATTAGCGCACTCCGGGACTTACCAGAAACTAAAGGCGATCGCCATCCAGGAGAAATCCCAAACAGAGCTGCAAGATATAAAAAAACCCTAGTCTTTCTAGGGTCTTAAATAGTTTCTAGGGGTTGAAATTTATCCCCAGATACCGTCAATTTATCTATAAAAAGTGGTTGTGATCTAAAGTTCTTTATCAATTGCGGCGGCAAGGGTCGTCTTGGGAACAGCACCAACGACCATATTTACCTTCTTACCCCCTTTGAAAATCATCAGGGTCGGGATACTGCGAATACCATATTCACTGGCAACACCAGGGTTTTCGTCGGTATTGAGCTTGAACACCTTGATTTGATCTTGGTATTGCTCGGCGATTTCCTCCACGACGGGAGCAACCATACGGCAGGGCCCACACCAGGGCGCCCAAAAGTCGACGAGTACAGGGACGTCGCTTTCGAGAACTTCTTCTTGAAAGGTTGCGTCTGTGACTGCGGCAGTTTTTGACATGCCTCTAAATTCCTAATTTATACAAGATTTTCTTAAGGATACCTAGGGATTCTAGCATAAAGCTCTGGGCCCACTCGGAACTTTGAAGAAAATGATAGAAAATTTTGCGTTTTCTCCTGACCCCAAAACCCCAGGGAAAGCAATGTTAGGATATAGCGGTCTTTTGTTTTAATCTGGCTTCCCGCTGCCCCTGGAGGGCAAGTGCTATTCTGTCCGAAAAAAGGAGCTTGGTTTGAGTCGGAGTCTGCTACTTTGGGTGCAACAATACTGTAGATTATTGAGTTAAAAAAAACGCCCGAATACTATGGAGATCCGGACGAAGTATGGTGTGAGGAGTGAACAAAAACTTTTATTTTTGTCGCAAAAGTTTTTGCCCATCTCTATTGTAAAGGAAAAAAGAGCGTTTGTTCAGACCCACCGGGGGAGCTGTGAAATTTCTTTAAAGGGTCAAATCGTGGGAAAAGCAGCCAATTTTGGCAAATGGTGAGGGAGGTAGAGGAATGCGCATTTTAGTCCTCAGTTGGGAGTTCCCGCCCCGGGTGGTTGGGGGCATTGCCCGCCATGTGGGGGAACTATATCCAGAAATTGTCAGCTTAGGCCATGAAGTACATATTTTGACGGTGGCGACGGGACTCACCCCTGCCTATGAGGTGGTAGAGGGGATTCATGTTCACCGGGTGATGGTACCGGATCACCAGGATTTTTTCCAATGGACAGCGGCGATGAACCGGGAGATGGAGGCCTATGGGAATGCTTTCCTAACAAAAACTGGCCCCTGTGAACTGATCCATGGCCATGATTGGTTGGTAGCCGATGCGGCGATCGCCTTAAAGCATCGCTTTAAAATTCCGTTGTTAGCGACGATCCACGCCACGGAATATGGCCGTCACAACGGGATCCACACCGATACCCATCGCTACATCGCCCAAAAGGAAACTCAATTAGCCCACGAGGCTTGGCGGGTGATTGTCTGTAGCCAGTACATGCGCCACGAACTGGAACGGGCTTTGCAGACCCCTTGGCCAAAAATGGATGTGATTTTTAATGGCATCCGACCGGAGAAGAAACAACATACTGAAGGCTTTGATCGCCAAGGATTCCGGCGCCGATTTGCTCCCGATGACCACAGAATTGTTTATTATGTGGGTCGTTTAACCTATGAAAAAGGAATTAATGTCCTCCTCAGTGCGGCCCCGAGAATTTTGGAAGTAATGCGGGGCAAAGTGCGGTTTGTGATTATTGGCGGTGGTAATAGCGATCGCCTCAAGGAACAGGCCTGGAATCTTGGGATTTGGGATCAGTGTAATTTCACCGGATTTATGTCTGATGAAGATCTCGATAAGTTCCAGACCATTGCTGACTGCGCTGTTTTCCCCAGCTTGTACGAACCCTTTGGGATTGTCGCCCTAGAGAGTTTTGCGGCGAAAGTGCCGGTGGTGGTTTCCAATGCGGGGGGCTTGCCGGAGGTGGTGAGCCACGGGGAAACGGGGATTGTTACCTATGCGAATGTGGCTAGTTCCCTGGCCTGGGGGATTTTGGAAGTGTTAAAACATCCAGACTACGCCAAAATCCTCGTGGAAAATGCCTATGCCGATCTACCCCGACGCTTTGATTGGGCAAAATTGGCGATCGCCACGGAACAGGTTTACAAGCGTATCGTCCAGGAGCGGGCCGCAGTGGTATGGGACTAAATCATCTCGTCCCTAGCCCAAAAATAGTTTGTAGGCAGGGTTTTGGTTTTCATCCCAATAGCGATAACCCAGCTGATCGAGGAAAGCTTGCCACTCGTCCATCTCTGCGGGGGGCACCTGAACGGCGATCGCGATGCGACCATAGTCTGCCCCATTATTACGATAGTGGAAGCCGCTGATATTCCAATGGGGACTCATGGTATCGACAAATTTCATCAATGCCCCTGGGTATTCAGGAAACTCAAAGCGATAGAACAATTCATTGTCAGCCAGGGAACTGTGGCCGCCGACCATGTGCCGCAGGTGCAGTTTGGTCAGTTCATCATCGGTGAGGTTGAGGGTTTTAAAGCCGTTTTCTTCAAAGGTTTGGGCGAGGGTCTGGATTTCGCTGCGGTTTTGAATTTGCACCCCCACAAAAATATGGGCTTCCCGTTGATCAGCAATGCGGTAGTTAAACTCCGTTAAATTTCGATTTCCCATACAGCGACAAAATTTCCGTAAACTGCCCGCCTCTTCGGGAATGGTTACTGCGAAAATTGCCTCCCGGCCTTCCCCCAATTCTGCCCGTTCCGCCACAAACCGCAGGCGATCGAAGTTCATATTTGCTCCACAGGCCACCGCCACCAGGGTTTGATCCGTGATTCCTTCCCGTTCTACATAGGCTTTCATACCGGCGATCGCCAAGGCCCCAGCCGGTTCCAAAATGGAGCGGGTATCCTCAAAGACATCTTTAATCGCCGCACAGGTATCATCGGTGGACACCAGGATCACCTCGTCCACATATTCCTGGCAAAGGCGGAAGGTTTCTTCCCCCACATAGCGCACTGCCACCCCATCGGCAAATAGGCCCACCTGGGAAAGCTGTACCCGTTCCCCCTTTTCGAGGGATTGTTTCATCGCATCGGCATCAACAGGTTCTACCCCAATGATTTTGATCTCCGGACGCACCCGCTTCACATAGGCGGCAATCCCTGAGATCAGACCACCGCCCCCGATCGCCACAAAAATTGCCTGGATGGGCTGTTGGCACTGGCGTAAAATTTCCATACCAATGGTACCCTGGCCGGCGATCACCTCTGGATCATCAAAGGGATGGATAAACGTTAAACCCTGTTCCTCAGCTAGTTTTCGCGCATGGGCATAGGCATCATCGTAGGCGTTGCCATGCAAAATTACCTCACCACCCCGAGCTTTCACGGCATTGATTTTGACCTGGGGGGTCACCACTGGCATCACGATCACGGCTCTGGTTCCCAATTTTGTCGCCGCGAGAGCCACCCCCTGGGCATGGTTCCCCGCCGAAGCTGCGATCACCCCACATTGCAACTGTTCTGGGGTCAGGTGGGCCATTTTGTTATAGGCTCCCCGTAGTTTGAAGGAGAATACCGACTGCATATCCTCCCGTTTGAGCAATACATTGTTATGGAGCCGCGCCGAAAGGTTTGGTGCCACTTCCAAGGGGGTTTCCTGGGCAACGTCGTAAACACAGGCATTTAAAATTTTGATCAAATAATCGCAGGGCATAGGGCGATCGCCTTTGGGATAGGGCAGAAATAAACAATGGAGATTTCACTGTAACCCTATCCTGCCAATGGGGAAAAGCCTAGTTCAAGGAAAAGGTGAATTTTTTCAACGGCGATCGCCAATCCTGATGGTGCTTCTCGACAATCGGCGCTTGGCATTCCGGCTGCACCACGGGGACCAGACGCTGATTTTCCACTGCCATCGAACCCTGATCTAGGGCCTGTCGCCATTGCTTACCCTGTTTCCATGCTTGGTATTTCCGTACGTTCCAGCGGGGATTGCTCGGATAGCCCGCAAACCCAGACCGAATGGCCGAGTGATTTTCCCTCGGGATCGCAGTTTTGATGTAAATGCCGTCGGTTAATTCTACGAACCACTGGCCACCATGGTGTGTCATCATCTGACTCTGCCTCCCCGAGTATCAACTAAATATTACAAAGCAAAAATTATAAAATCACAGCACCTGTCGTTAAAGTTACCAGAAGAATCAAGTTTCTTTTGGTAGTAGTAATGGGTAAAATTTTAGGTAAAACCTGCATCAAAAAGCTTACCTAATCGATAGTATTAGTGACGAAATATGGTTGTTATATCTCCCCTTTAGTCTAGACTGTACGCCCAGTTTTTACAAACCCTTAGGCCGATGATGCATAAAATTCATCGATATTATCCAAGGAGCCCCAGAGATTGTCTCGTTGGGATTTTAATGGTCTACCTTGGTGGTTAAATGGCCTTGGAGATCTGCGAGGGTTTCTTGTAATTTTCCGGTTTGTAACCAGGTTTCAGCGATATCTAAGCCCTTTTGGAGATCGGCAGCAGCCCCACAATGCCACAGATAAAAGCCACCATTCCACACAGCAGAATTTCTGAAGGGAGAAGCTTTGCCGGCCAAAAGCATTCTCAGGGATTCGTAATACTGGGTAGGGTCACCTAGAGAAACATCTTCACCACCGAGGCCGTAATCGTAGGGGTTCGGTTTGAGGTAGGTGATCGGGTCGGCGGATGGGGTTTGATTGGTGACGACGATGGTGGTTTGGGAGATGCGGAGGTCGCCACTGCCTTCGAGGCCTTTGATTAAGGTATAGGGAGGATTACCTCGCTCAGTGAAGGTATTACGGATAATTGCCTCGGTGGGCGGGTGCACGTAGCCGGCGATGGTGTGGGCCTGGGGATCACCGTAGGGAGACCAAATGAGTTCTAGGGTAGCCAGGGAGGGACGTTTGCCCAATTCTTCACGGTAAGGGATCAGGGTTTGGCTAGCAGGCAAGAGATTTGGTGTGTAGCAGAAAGCGAATTGGGTATTTTGAAAATAGTTCTGGAGTTGCCCTAGGCTAAGAGCTTGGAAATTAAGACCTAGGGCCTGCCAAATTTCTCTGAGGGGGAGGCCATATTTTGTTGGGAGGCGATCGCCGCCGTGCATCACCACCGGAATACCAGCAGTTTTCAGGATCAGGGCTGTGATGGGGGCAATGGGGGCTGTTTTGGTGCGACCATCGTAGGGAATGCCCAGGACAAAGACCTTTTCACCGTTGGGAAGAGGGGCAAGTTTTTGGCTGCGACGGTCGTAGGTATCGAGCATTCCTGCCAACTCGAGGCCAGTGGGTCGCTTAATCCGCTGGGAAATTAAAAACGCGCCAATTTGAGCTGGGGTCGCAATTCCATCGAGCATCATTTCGAGGGCGATCGCCGCCTCACTGCGGGTCAAACTTTTGCTGGTGTGGGTGCCGCTGCCAACTTTCTTTAATAGCTCGCGAAATTCGGTACTCATGGGGCTTTGCCTGTCGCTACGGTAAGTGGAATTTTGCTGGATTAAGAAGTATTAAGCTTAACCGATTGACTTGCAAAAATCAGCAGATGTTGGGGTTTCGGGGGCTGAAATTTTTTTCAGGGCGGCGATCGCATGGAGATGAATCGTTTTTTCTAGACTCTGACTGAGGGTATTTAAAATTTCTGTGGCCCGAGGATCGGCTAATTGTCCCAGGGCATAGATAAAAGTCTGTTGCAGAGGCAGAGGTTGGGGGTGTGGGATCATTTCCCAAAATTTGAGGAGAATCAAAGTACTCCGGTGACGGCAATCCGACTGGGTAAAACGTCCCAATGCCTTGAGCGTTGCTGTGACAATAGTTGTTGATTCGTGATAGAGAAAGGATTCTAAATACGTAATACTTTCAGGGAGTTCTAACCAGCCGAGGGCTTGAATCAGAGAAATTTGCAATGCTTCTGGAGTATGGGGAGAGGCTAGAACCTGGGCGATCGCCTCGGCGGCTTGGGGAGTTGCAAAGCGACTGAGGGTAAATCCAGCTTGTTCACACACGGCTAGATTGATGTCATACAGGAGGGGCTGCACCTGTCGACATAAAAACTCAGGATCAACAGTCTGGCCCCAAAACCCCAGACCTTTAGCTGCCTCACAACGGACCTGGGCTACGGGATCCTTTAACGCGGCGAGTAACACCGGCAGAATAGAAGGCTGGCGAAATTGACTCAGGGTTTCAATCATTAAACAGCGGAGGGACGATTCCTCGATATCCACCACCGTCAGCAAGGGCTCAACAATCTGGGGATAACGCAATTTACACAGAGCCTGCACCGCCAGAGAACAGGTTTCCGATTTCCCTAACAAGGGCGCCAGGTAGTCAACGGCCTGGGCTTCCAATTGCACTAGGGTATCGACAATTTCATTTAGTAAATATTCCTCTGGGCAGCGATCTAACAACAAAATCAGGCGGGCGATCGCCTCAGGATTGCGATATTGACCAAGAATCCGGATCGCAAACCAACGGAGTTCCACATCAGCGGTATTATCCTCCGCAATTGCCAAGAGGGGCAGAATAGCCGCTTCCCCCAATTTAGGAAAAACCTTAGTGAGGCGCCAACGTTCCTGGAAAGTGCCGGCCTCAAGAAGTTGTAGTCCCCATGTGGACGCCCGGGGTGCTTGGCTTAAATCTGACGTTGCACACAATCGCAAAAATTCAGACAGGGAGGGCTGTTGGGCATTTTCGGTTAGTGTTGTGCTTTTTTGCCCCATGGGTTAATCCTTTTTAGCCAGCTTGTGACAAATCAATTAACGTTCAGGCTAAATTTCTCACCCCTGTTAACCAGTATCACCCTTTACAAAATTTCGTCTTATATGAGTTTTTCGTATCGATTAAATGCAAGAAAAAAATAACTTTAAGTAAAGTTACTTAGAGGATGTCTGAGAAAATATTGTGAGGATTACGCCAAGCGCCTCAGGAGGATACGAATTGATGCCAGATATATCCAAGCCTCTGCACTCTTCGTACTACATTCATAATCTCGACTCAAACGGCGGCACCAGTAAAACCAGCCAAAAGTTCTCTCTACTACCCATCGCCTTGGTAAAGGTGTGAATCCTTTATTACATTTCCCTGGACGTAATACTTTCTCCAATATCCAGCCAAACTTATCCATTACCCAGCGCACAAGACTTTCTCCGTGATACCCCCCATCCACATACAGTAGATAAAGACGTTGTAAATTCAAACCCAGACTCTGCAACCGTTCTAGCAATAACCTTAATCCTTGACCTTCCGAAATGTTGGCAGCAGTTACGACGACTGCTATCAAAATACCGAAGCTATCCACCATGATGTGCCGTTTACGACCTTTGACTTTCTTATTCCCATCAACTCCCACATCCTGATGCATCATTGTTGCTGTATCCACCGATTGAGAATCCACCACCCCATAGCTGGGTGAGGAGGGTGGTCATAACCAGTGGTGCGTTCCCACTGATGGAGAATTTGGTTAATCCCTTCGAGGGTGCCATCGTCACGCCATTGGCGGAAGTAGTGATAGACGGTTTTCCATTTGGGGAAATCATGGGGCAGTAAGCGCCAGGCAATACCGCCCATGAGGATATAGAGGAGTGCATTGACGACTTGACGTAGGTCAGTGGAACGGGGACGGCCACCAGATTTAGCTGGGGGAAGTAAGGGTTCAAGGAGAGACCATTGGTCATCAGTGAGGTCTGTCGGATAGGATGTAGACATAATTTTTTGTTTAGAGATTTCAGTACTTCTACAGACTAAATCTCTTTTTTTCTGCCTGCCATACTCTTTTCAGACATCCTCTTAGGGCAAGCATCTCTAGGGCCGGTGTGCGATCGCCATTACAGGCAATCCGCCGGGGTGCGGGTAGAGTTTGAATTGAAAAACCCAGTTTTTGGTATAACTTTAAAATTCTTTCTGTGGCCTGATTTGAGGCAATGACTGGGGCCTTCTGAGCCGCTAGCCAAAGGGCTAACCGTTCCTGATCCTCCCAACGAAATCCCCCGGCTGAATATTGACGAAATTCCACATCATAGGGCGGATCCGCATAGATAAAGCTACGGTCGTCGACAGTGATTTCTTCAAAATCTCCCCATTGAAAATCCCAATGCTGAAAAGCAGTTTTATAAGCACTAAAATCTGTACAGTAATTAATTTTTTTATACCGGCCAAAAGGGACATTAAACATGCCTTTGGAGTTAAATCGACAGAGGCCATTAAACCCAGTGTGATTGAGATAATAAAATAAAATCGCCGCCTCGGGGGTAGCTTCCTTTCCGTCGTAAACTAATTGATTAAAGCGTTCACGGCACTGATAATAAAGTCCCTGATTGTTAGCCATTTTCAGCTCGATTGCTAAGCCTTTTTTGAGGTGTCGATAAAAATTAATGACATGGGGATTGATATCATTTAAAATTGCCCTTTGAGGAGACAAACCAAGGGCGATCGCCAACCCCCCACAGAAGGGCTCAACGAGTTGATAATCTTGATAATCCTGCCAGACTAATCGTAATTTAGGCACTAGCCAGCGTTTTCCCCCGGCCCATTTTAACGGTGGTTTCAGTTGTTTTGGATCGGTCATCATTGTAAAAAAGATGGAGTTGATCCTGAATTACCGACTCCATCACACAGTGTATTGAAATTGGCCTTGGACTGAGCAAAATCGCCTAACGGTTTAAAACATCATTGCGGTGTTGCACGGAGCCAACGATTGCCACCACTTCATCAATCAGTACCTGGGAAACCGCTAACTCCTGTAAAGTAGAGACTAAATTTTCGGCGATTGCCTCAAAATGAACATCTGTGAGGCCCATGTTTTCGACTAGCGCTTTGTGGGCAGCCCGCATTGACCGCCCCGTAAACCGTTCTGTTCCACCAAAAGCATAGGTCATGAAGTCTTTTTGATGCTGCTTTTGTTTGGCCATATCCGTATTCACAAAAAAGTGATTGACCCATTCATCGGCTAATACCTTGGCGTAAAACTTTTCCACAGCTAAGTCAACGGCAGCCGCACCGCCCAGTTTTTCGTACAAACTTGTCACAATTCTTTCTCCTGCTGTGAGCAATTACTACCTCGATTGTCGTCAGCGGCCCTTAGAGATCCGCAAAACCTTTTTTCTTCTTCGCTTTTTTGGGCTTCTTGGGCATGCCACCACCGCGACCAGGACGACCACCCATGCCGGGCATACCACCGCCGAACATATCGCCAAGGCCCCCCATTCCCGGAAGACCTCCCCCTTGGCCCATCTGCTGCATCATCTTGCGCATCCGGGTAAAGTCCGCAATCAGTTTAGACACATCTTTTTCCGAGAGGCCGGAACCCTTGGCAATGCGTGCACGGCGTTTGGGGGTTTGGGCCAACAAATCAGGGTTCTTGCGCTCTTCCTTGGTCATGGAGTTGATCATCGTCTCCACCCGCTTCAGCTGTACTTCCCCCTGCTCCAGCATATTTTTGTCGATTTTATTGCCGATGCCGGGGATCAACTTCAACATGCCCCCAAGGGAGCCCATATTTTTCAACAGGCGCATCTGCTTGAGGAAGTCATCGAAGTCAAAGCGCGCTTCCAGTAACTTAGCCTGCATCTCCTCCACATCGGACAGATCCACCGCTTCCTGGGCCTTTTCTACGAGGGTGAGAATGTCCCCCATATTTAAAATTCGGGAGGCCAAACGATCGGGATAAAACGGTTCTAAAGCTTCCACTTTTTCCCCGACCCCAATAAATTTAATCGGCTGACCGGAAATCATCCGCACAGAGAGAGCGGCCCCACCCCGGGTATCGCCATCCATTTTTGTGAGGATCGCCCCAGTAACCCCAATTTCTTCGTGGAAGGTTTTGGTTAAGCTAGCCGCTTCCTGACCCGTCATGGAGTCCACCACCAGCAGGGTATCGTCAGGGTTAATGGTCTCTTTGATTTGCTTTAGTTCGGCCATCATATCGGCATCGATCTGTAAGCGACCGGCCGTATCGACAAGCACCACATCAACACCAAGTTCTTTGGCTTTTTCAATCCCCTGCTGGGCAATTTCGACGGGGTTCGCATCACTCCCCATGTCAAACACCGGGACGTTAATTTGTTCGCCGAGGGTTTTGAGCTGGTCGATCGCCGCTGGACGGTAAACGTCGGTGGCCACCATCAGGGCTGTTTTATTTTGCTTGCGGAGGTAAAGGGAGAGTTTAGCAGTGGCGGTGGTTTTACCCGTACCCTGTAACCCAGCCATGAGGATGACAGTGGGTTTATCTTTTGCTTCAGCGAGGGGAACATTGCTCTCCCCCATGATTTTGACGAGTTCGTCGTAGACAATTTTGATGAACTGCTGCCCTGGATTGACCCCGGAGACCACCTCGGCACCGATCGCCGCTTTTTCTACGTCAGTGATGAATCCTTTGACCACCTGTAGGTTTACATCGGCCTCTAGGAGGGCACGGCGAACTTCTTTCAGGGCATCTTTGATGTTAGATTCGCTGATTTTGTCCTGACCCCGTAGGGATTTCCATGCGTCTTCTAGGCGTTCGGCTAAGGCGTCAAACATAGGTCTTTTCTCTGGGTGGGCTATTTTAATGACTGTCTAAATACTTTACCAAGTCTCGCACTGTGGCAGGTTCGGCAA
>JAYKIK010000125.1:0-14795 GCA_035284725.1 Synechococcus sp. | reverse complement strand
CTTTGCCAGCACCAATGGAATTACGATCAGCAATAACTTTATCGATGCCGACGAAGATGGTATTGATATTGACATTGATGACGATGTTGCCATTGATGTTACAATCACTAACAATACGATCTCGTCCAACGACAATGGCATTGAGCTAGATGCCGACGATGATTCTTCCATTACAGGTACCATCAGTGGAAACACAATTACGACTACTTCGTTCATCTACACCGCCAATGGGATCGATATTGATGTCGATGAAGAGTCTATTGTTGACTTGACCATTTCCAATAACACCATCGATGCGGAAGATGATGGTATTAACATTGATGTTGATGACGACTCCACCGCTGATATTGTTGTGAGTGGTAATGACATCACTGCCGATGAGGATGGTATTGATGCCTATGTCGATGATGATTCCTTCCTTGATCTTGATGTCATTAGCGGTAACACAATCGTCTCAGTTAATGAAGACGGCATTGAGCTAGATGCCGACGATGACTCCTCGATCGACTTCACGGTGACTGGTAATACAATCATTGCGGATGACGATGGTGTTGATGCGGAAGAAACTGATAGTTCATACATCGATGGCTCCATCACTGGTAATAGCTACTCCGTAGGCGACGACTTGCTTGAACAATCAGGCGACGTGAATGTAACGGTTTCAGGAAATACTTCTTTGTAACTTCCTGGTAAGCTAATCGTCTGGTAGAGATCTAGATGATTTGATTTAAGAAAGCAAAAGGCGGTGACTACCGTCTTTTGCTTTGGAGCGTTAATTAAAGGGATGTCTGGGATGTACTAATACTATTTAGCTGCTCCAGTCAGCTGACCTCATGCCAAAGTCTCACATCAAAGCCCAAATCCCCCAATTTTGGGGACTGCACTGGCTGAAAACTTCCGTAATGCCCCAGATGGAAGGGTAAGGGGAACTTTCCATGGCTAATCGTTAACTGATAAAAAATTATGAATATCAATGTTTCAAATACATTCTGGGAAGTTTTGGACAAAGCCAAAATTTCTGTGATTGTTTCCACCTATCAGGCAGGACGCTTGATGATCTTTAGAAACCAACAGAACCCAGATAAAAAAAGTCTTAATAGCCATTTTCGGACTTTTAGAAAAGCCATGGGTATCGCTGCCAATCGACAACGCTTGGCGATTGGTACATTGAACGGCATTGAAGAATTTCATAATATGCCTGCAATAGCAGGCAAACTTGAGCCATCCGGCCATGATGCCTGCTTTATGCACCGCAATACCTACATAACTGGCAATATTGATATCCATGAAATGGACTGGGTTGACGATGAACTGTGGTTTGTAAATACAAAATTTTCTTGTCTATGCACTTTAGATGAAGACTCTAGTTTTGTCCCCCGGTGGCGTCCCCCTTTCATTAGTGGTTTAGCACCCGAAGATCGCTGCCATTTGAATGGCTTAGCGGTGGTCGATCGCGAACCTAAATATGTGACAGCCCTTGGTGTGGGTGATACTGTACAAGCATGGCGAGAAAATAAGCGGGATGGTGGGATGATCATGGATGTCACCACGAATGAGTTTGTTGCCCGTGGTTTATCGATGCCCCATTCTCCCCGTTGGTATAGGGATAAACTCTGGGTGTTAGAGTCAGGCAAAGGCAGCTTGGCCACTGTTGATCTCGAAACTGGTGCCCTGGAAACCATTGTCCAATTACCAGGCTTTACCCGGGGCTTAGATTTTTATAGAAATTTGGCCTTTATTGGTTTATCTAAATTACGTTGTAAATCAGAAGCAGATCGCGCAATTTTTAGTAATATCCCTCTCACAGATGAGTGTGAAGAGCGCACCTGTGGTGTGTCGGTTGTCGATATTGAGCAAGGGAAAGTAGTGGCTACGATTGTTTTTGAAGATGCTGTCGAAGAAATTTTTGCAGTGAAAGCACTGCCTGGCATTTGTTTCCCAGAGGTGGTAGATATCAGCCAAGACAGTTTCAGCTCCTTATTGGCAAATTCCTTTGCCCTCGATCAAAGCACTCTTGCACAAGTTCCGTCGACATTATAGTCATGGTATGATTGGTGGCCTGACTTCTGGTCCTAAAACCTATTTTTTTATTTGTCCATTAATAGATTTTCGCGTTATTTAACGTACAAAAAACGATGAAATTAGCGGCAGAGTTTTTTCAACTTCCTCTTCAATTTGATGTTCAAAAATTACAGGAAGAAGTTGCGCAGTTTACAGAAGCTGACTGGCAACCCCACCCCCAAGGCTTCCCTGGAAACTCTGCCTTACTGTTAGTGACAGCCAATGGCGATCCCCGCGACGATGCATTAGAAGGGCCAATGAGACCGACCCCTAATCTTGAGAAATGTCCATATCTCAAACAGGTGCTGGCAAGTTTTCAAACAGTTGTTGGTCGTACTCGCCTGATGAGACTAGAGTCCTCTGCCCAGGTCACCGCCCACACGGATGCTCACTATTACTGGCAGCAAAGAGTCAGAGTCCATGTCCCTATCCAAACTCACCCCGATGTCGAGTTTATTTGTGGGGATAAAACGGTGCATATGGGACTAGGGGAGACTTGGATCTTCGATACCTCAAAAATCCATAACGTCATTAACCCAACCCCACATACCAGAATTCATCTGGTCTCGGATACGGTGGGAACGGATAAATTTTGGTCCATGGTTTCTGAGTCTTATGCTCCTGGTCAGACTCCAAAAGAGGACTTTCAACCTCACTTTGTCCCCTTCCAAGCGCAATGCTCTAAATCATTTCTGGTGGAGAGTATCAATGAACCAGTTATCATGTCTCCCTGGGAACAGAGGTCGCTCATCCAGTTATTTTTGGACAGTTGGGATAATAAAGAAAAAAATTCCACAGAAGCAGTGCTTTCCATCCAAACGCTATTGGAACGGTTTAACCAAGAGTGGATGGGGCTATGGAGTGCTTATGGCGATGACTTAGTAGCTCTACCGATTTATCAAGAAGCACTGGATAGGTTCAGCAAGCGACTGCAGGACACCAGTAATAAGATTAATATCAATTCCAGTCTCCTCAGGAAATGGCTCATTGAACCAGCGCTAAATCCTAACCTGGCAAAGAGAAATCCCAATGAAAAGCCGATTACCCAAGAAGCTCCACCTCAACTTGAAAAAACGACCTCTAGTGTCGTAATAAACCAGCCACAGATCCAAACGCAATCACATAACACAGAGGAAGCTCAGCTTAGTGCAGAGCCTATTTTTGATCGTCCTATTTTTGTTATCGCCGCACCACGCTCAGGCAGTACTTTTCTGTTTGAAACATTGATGCGCTCTCCTTCCGTATATAGCATTGGTGGTGAGAGCCATGGCATTTTCGAAACAATTCCCGAGCTGAATCTTGCAAAGCGAGATTACGAGTCTAATATTCTTTCTAAAGGAGATGTCTCACTAAAGATTAAAACAGAGTTGAAAAAGCGGTTTTTATCTCGTCTAAAGGATCACCAGGGAACATCCTTTGAACCCAAGCCCCAGACCAAATTTCGCTTTTTGGAGAAAACACCCAAAAATGCCCTGAGAATTTCATTTCTCAATGAGATCTTTCCTGATGCAAGATTTATTTATCTGTATCGGGAACCCCACGAAAACATCAGTAGTATCATCGAAGCTTGGAAGTCTCGTCGGTTTGTTACCTATCCTCAATTACCTAACTGGTCCGGTGAGCCTTGGTCATTATTGTTGGTTCCCGGTTGGCGAGAATTGCAGGGGGCTTCCTTGGCGGAAATTGCAGCAGCTCAGTGGAAAACTACCCATCAACATATTTTAGATGAACTGCGTCATATCGATCCGCATCGTTGTTGTGGGGTTGAATATTCTAAGTTAGTAGAAAATCCTCAACAGGAAATCAAGAGACTCTGTGAGTTTGCTGGGATTGATTGGGAAATTGATTTAAACCAAGAAGAAATTCCCCTTTCAAAATTCACGGTCACTCCACCTGACCCCAATAAGTGGAAGAAAAATGCTGATGTAATCGAGCCTCTCTTGCCAGGATTGGAAACGATAAGTACAGAAATCAAGAACTTTTTCACTGAGATTAATACATCAAATCACCCGCAACAACCTCAACATACATCCCCAGATATCCTGGAGATGACCCAGTCGGATAGCTTTTCTAAACTTCTAGACGAGTTGAATATCTCCATTGCTATGTCATCACCGACTGATAACCGGCTAGTAACCCTTGCGGTAGATGATCAATTGAAATTAACAAATTTTTCTAGAACCTTTCCCCAGCCCACAGCATTAACTGGCTCTCAAAGTCGTTTATTGTTAGCGACAACGGCGAGACTAAGCTTCTTCTACAATATGCCGGCTGTTGCGGCTAAGCTAGAACCATTGGGCTATTATGATGCCTGTTATTTACACCGTAATAGCCATATCGTTGGGGATCTTCAAATTACCGATTTGGTTGATGTAAAACAGAAAATTTGGGGGGTGAGTAGCCGCTTTTCCTGTTTGTTTAGTATTGAAGACAAGGCCTTTAGTTTTACACCGCGGTGGAAACCATCTTTTATCAAAGAAATTAATGCAAATGATGCTTGTCGTCTGAGTGGCTTGGCTATCGTTAATGATCAGCCCAAATATGTGACTGCATATGCAGCGACGAATAGTCCCCGGGGATGGCGTAACACTTCGCTTCAAGAGGGGGTTCTGATTGATGTCTCAAGTAGTCAAATCCTGTTACGAAATCTGCATCTTCCCTTGGCTCCCCGATGGCATAATGACCGCCTCTGGATTTTGGAGGCCGGTCGCCAAAGTTTCGGTTACGTCAATCTAAAAGATGCTTCCGTAGAAACTGTCACCTATTTACCTGGTAGACCAAAGGGTATGAGTTTATTTAGCCACTATGCTTTTATTATTCTGGATAATCTATCGGAAACAAGTAGTGGCCGTTCAGGCATCTGGGTGATTGACCTGAACTCTGGCAAAGTAATTGCGAACACTATCTTTGGAACAATACAGAGCCTCTTTAGCGTACAGGTGATACCAAATACCATCCGCCCGGATATCACCAATTTTGAAGAGGCCCTCATTGGCACATCCTTTGCTTTAGATAATCAGTCTCTGAAAGAAGTTGTGATGGGTGCAGGTAAGTGATGCATAACCCCCACCGATTACCTTGATTGATGGGGGTCAGTATTGACGATCTAATTTATTCTCCTAGCTAACTTCGTAGCGATCGCCTTTATCGAGAGTCATCCCTGGGGAAGCAAGATCCGTCCCACTGCCCAGTACTGACTTCATCCCCTCTAGGGTGGACATCATGTTGCGGGGGTCAAGGAACATCACCTTACTACTCTCACTCTGGCCAATGGTTTGACCCATCTCTAGATACTGTTGCGCCAGGATAAACTGTAATGCCTCAGCCGCACCGGGATTTCCTTTCAGTTGCTGGGCGACAATCTGCATCGCTTGGGCAGAGGCCTGAGCCCGCATTACCTCCTCTTGGCGTTTGGCCTCGGCCCGCATAATAATTGCTTCTTTTTCCGCTTCGGCCTGGAGAATAGCAGCTTTTTTCTGGGCCTCAGCTTCAAGAACCTGGGATTGGGCTCTCCCCTGGGCGGAGTTTACTGCGGCTTCCCGCTCCCCTTCCGAAGTGAGGATGGC
This sequence comes from Synechococcus sp., assembly GCA_035284725.1. GTDB lineage: Bacteria > Cyanobacteriota > Cyanobacteriia > Cyanobacteriales > MRBY01 > MRBY01. The sequence goes on along the minus strand of JAYKIK010000125.1, from coordinate 9,168 downwards.
AGCCCGCTTTTTCCGTTCTGCGGCCATTTGTAATTCCATCGAATCCTGCACCGCTTTGGAGGGCATAATGTCTCGCAGTTCCACCCGGGTCACCTTAACGCCCCAGGGGTCCGTGGAAATATCCAGTTCCCGCAGCAACAATTCATTGATTTCCGTGCGGGCCGTAAAGGTTTCATCCAATTCCAACTTGCCCATTTCCGAACGAATTTGGGTTAAAACAAGGTTCACCATCGCCGATTGGAGATTCTCGACCTTATAGTAGGCCTTATACATATCCACAATCCGCCAATAAACGACAGCATCGACACTGATCGAAACATTGTCCCGGGTAATGCAGGATTGGGGAGGTACGTCCAAAACCTTTTCCCGGATAGTTTCGCGGTAAACAATTTTGTCGATGAAGGGTGTAACAAAATTGAGGCCAGGTTCCAGGGTTTTTTTGTAACTCCCGAGACTTTCCACAAGATACTGATTTTTTTCGTTGACGATCTTGACGGAACCGAACACAGCGGAACCGCCCAAGGCTAAAAGAATAAATACTAAAGGGTTCATTTTAAATGCGCCTCAAGGGGCGTCGCTCTAGGTAACAGAGGTTTTGTTTCAGACTAGCGCAGGGAGAGGATTTAAAGGGGTTTCTGTTTTGGAAAAGTTACGAAAAGAGCGACAAAAAAGGGAACCAGCATGATGCTCATTCCCTGGGAAAGGTTAGATAGATTTGATGGGGTTGAAAAAAGCTAATTCGCCAACTTATTCGGCAAAACCAGCGTTATATTCATTAAATGATTGGATTGGTTTCTTGAGGTTTTCCCCTTCCCGCAGGGGCAGATCAAAGAGTTTCCGGAAGGTGTTGTCGATATCATTAAAATCACTTTGACCCACCTCATCGAAGACGATCTTCCCTTTTGCATCCAGGATCACGGTTTGGGGAATTTTACCGCTGTAGTAGTAGCCCACTTCATCTTTGGCGTAGCTTTTTTGGGAGGGAATTGCATCGATCGCCACAGGGATGATGCTAATCACCTTTTCATAGTAGGACTGGATTTCTGAAACAATGGGAGCAAACCGTTTACTATCGCTGCTGTCGTCGGCGTAGAACACGAGCATGGTGGGCAATTCGCGCGCCCGGCTTTCTTTAAGGGAGAGACGGGGGGGGACTAGGGAACCATTACCGGCATAGAGGACGAAAACGTTGCCATCGTAGCGGTCGTCGGTGAGGCCAGCCCAGGCGGGGGTAACACAAAAAGATAGCGTGGTGATCAGGATCAGCAGGAAGCTCAGGAGGGTGTGTTTTAGGGAGGGGTGCCGGGCTTGCATCATGGAATTTGTTAGGGAATTTCGCTGTACTGTAATTTAAGGGGTCTATTAATTTGGACGGGGATCGCTATGGTGAATTATCGCATTAGCCCAGGGGCATGGGTAGGGAGATCGCCTGAAAACCTAAGAAGAAATACTTATCGGTATCTGGGAGTTAGATAGTTATGGTGTGGTGCGGGACATTTGGCTGGGATAGATTAGTGGGATGAACGAGCAACAGCAAGCGTTATTTTTTCGGCAGTTGGGTGCCACTCTCAAAACGGGGATGGGTTTGGGACAGGCGGTGGCTCTGGCAATGGGAGAAATTCCCCGGCGCCAGCGGGAAACTTGGCAGGGGGTCATCCTCCAATTAGAACGGGGCCGGAGTCTCCAGGACAGTTTGGGGGCAGTTCGGTCACAATTTTCGGGCTGGGCGATCGCCCTGTTGGGCATTGCGGAAACCAGTGGAGCGTTGGTAACGGTTTGTAGCGATATTTCAGACACCCTAGTGGAAATGGCACAACGGCGACGGCTGATCCGGGGGATGTTGATGCGGACGGGGGTAATGGTTTGGTCCTGGGTGATGGTGGCCTATCTGCTGTTAGGGGGGGAGATCCTGGGGGACAGTTTTGCGACGACGGCTTTATTGGTGGCGATCGCCCTCATGCTATTTTTCGGCCTCGCTTTAAATTGGCAACCGTTACGACTGGCATTGCGACGGGTCCCGCCCGTGCGGGGGATTGTTCAACTACAAACCCTGATTCACCTGGGCTATCTGCAATTACCCCTCGACTGTGGCCTCCCACTCACGGCAGCGATCGCCTGGCTGGGGCAGGGCTTTCTGGATCCCGATTTACAACGGATTTGTCAGCGCATTGAACCCCAGGTGCGCCGGGGAACAGACTTAACCACGGCCATGGCCCCCTATTTTTCGCCGATGATCCTGCAAATTATCCGCTCCGGGGAAACAGCGGGCACCCTACCTCTGAGTTTTAGCCAGATTCGGCAGTACCACCAACGGGAACTGACGCGCTATTTTACGGTGCTGCGGGTGCAGATTTTGCTCCTCAGTCTCCTAAGTTTTGGAGTGTTTGTGGCGGTGCTCGGGGCGGGGATGATCCAGTCGATGGTGCAACAGTTCGATGGCCTTTAACCTTGCCCTTGGGGGAGAAAATGTTGCCGCAGGGCTTCGACGACACGGCTTAGACCAACGGAATTGGAGGCTTTAAACAAGAGGCGATCGCCCCCTTGAAGAGTTTCCTGCAAATGCTGAATCAGGCTGTCATGGTCGGGAAAACAAGCACTGGGAATCGCTGGGGCCCCTTGGGCGATCGCCTCGGCTTCTGGATCATCCACCAGAATATAAAGCTGATCTAAACCGAGGGATTGGGCCTTTTCTCCCACCTGGGTGTGGAGGGCCTGGGAAAACTCCCCGAGTTCCTTCATCGTCCCCAGGACGGCAATGTGGCGATCGCCTGGGGTTTGTTTCAGAAGATCTAAGGCCGCCAACATCGACTCCAACCCCGCATTGTAGGTCTCATCTAACAGGACAATGTCATTGGGTAAAGTTAACCGTTGCGATCGCCCCTTGGGCATCGCCAAAGAAATCCCTGCGGTCAGAGCCTGCCAACCGAAACCCAACACCTCCATCACCACCAAGGCTGCGAGGTAATTCAGAGCGTTGTGCTGTCCAGGGAGGGGCACTGGAAAAATCTGCCCTGCAACTTCGACTTGATCCGGGGCGCGATACTCTCCTTGTAAATCCCCTTGGGTGAAACCATAGCGGCGGGTTTCCCCAGCCCAGACCGTTGCCGCTGTTTTCATGAGTAAATCGTTATCGGCATTTAAAATCGCTACGCTGTCCTTGGGCATAAATTCCAGCAGTTCACACTTGGCCTTGGCGATCGCCTCCCGGGAACCCAAGCGTCCGATGTGGGCAGTGCCGACGTTGGTGATAATCCCGATGGTGGGCTGGGCGATCTCCGCTAAACGAGCAATTTCCCCGGGCCCCCGCATGGCCATCTCGATTACCGCAAAATCATGGTCAGGGGTGAGCTTTAGTAGGGTTTTGGGGACGCCAATCTCATTATTAAAATTTGCCTCGGTTTTTAAGACGTTCCCTTGGGTGCTGAGTACCCCAGCGATTAACTCCTTTGTGCTGGTTTTGCCGACGGAACCCGTAATGCCAATTACTGGAATATTGACCTGTTGCCGCCACCAGGCACCCAGATCCTGATAGGCTCGCAGGGTATCGGCCACCACCCACTGGGGTAGATCCGTCGCCATCGGCCGACTGGTAATTAAGGCGATCGCCCCCGATTGTTGGGCTTGGGCGATGTAATCATGGCCGTCGAATTTCTCCCCCATGAGGGCCACAAAGAGGTTGCCCGGCTGGAGATCCCTGGTGTCCGTGGAAATGCCTGAGAGGGTCACTGTAGGAATAGCTTGGGGCGATCGCCGGAGATTTTCCCCCAAAATCGCGGTTAACTGCGACAATCTCAACTCAATACCCATGGTGCGAGCATTCTCCCATAAAACTTCCTAGGCAATCTTACGGGATTTTGACCAGCCCTTAGTGATATTTATCACCCCCAGAGAGATTATTTTCCTTTACATTGGGAATACTTTTTCAAGGCGATCGCCACCCCGATCATCAGCAAGCAAACTACTACATTTTTGTCCCAAATCTTTACGAAGAAAACACAGAACTGTCCCCCGTTCCCCACCATTGCCGCCTACCATAGAAACGATAGACCTTATTTTTTGCTTGAGCCAAGGCCCGCATCTTTTGCCATTGCCATTGTTAGCCCATCCCTTACCCAGTCCCTAGACCAGCGTGACGAACGTAACTCCCATCGCTTCTTCCCTCCGGCAAACCCATTCTGCCGAACAAGCGCTTTACGACTACCTCATTCATGCTGTCCAAAGCCATACCCCGGATGAGCTCATCCAGGAATTTCAAGAGTTCCTCCTCGAAGGCCGCCAAGCCCCCACCGCTGAATTACACCAGGCCCTCGTCAACGTCCTAAAAACCCCAGGTATCGAAGAAGATTTTAAATTTATCCTGAACCGCTGCTGCCACATCATCATCAACCGCTGGCAGATCCACCCCCAACTGCAAAAATCCATTCCGAGGTTGGTGGAACTTTTTAAGGCTATTCCTCCCCCAAGTCTTTCTACGCCCCGTCTCACCCGCTTACACCGTCAGCTTGTCGCCGATTTTGTCCAGTCGGAACAGTACCTAACCCTCCAGCGATTGGCTCGGGTGGTGGAAGATAGTAACGAAAAGAAAAAATTCACCTGGAAAGATCAAAACTTGTCCGTAGGGCAGTTAATTCAACGCTATCCCTACCTCTATGAACATTGTCTCCTCAGTGAGAATAGTAGTGTTGAACACCAACAGACGGTGCGTCAGGTACAAGCCAGGATCCAGCGCTCCTTCGAGCTCGATTTGTCGAAATATGTCATGTACCAGGTGCGTCTCGCCCAACTTGCCCGGCGAAATCATTCCATCCAGGATGCCCAATGTCTGATCAAGGGAGTCCAAAATCCGACGCTGCTGACGGATCGGGAACTGGGGACAGCCTTGAAATACTTTGTGGGGAAACCGGAACGGGGCCATAGCTACCGGGATTTGTCGCAATATTTTCTGCGGCGCACTACGGAAATTATTTCCTATGAGGACTTTAAGCATGAGCTGTTTAGCTACCTCATCTCCAGCGTGGATCAAAAATATGGCAAGTTGCAATTTAATCAAAAGCTTTACCAGAAGTTACAGGCGATGTTGCCTAACTATGACCAGCAAAAACCGAATGAACTGTTGATGATGCGCACAGCCAGTCAATTGCTGAATTTTTTAATCGTCGAGAGTCCTCAAAAGCCTGAACATTATGTGTTTGTGGATATGATCACCAACCTTGGCCCCACGGTGACGGTGGCACTGCTGTTAAAGCTAGTGTTGATGTGTAGTAAAGCAAAACCCCATTTGGAACGACGGTTTTCAATTCTCTTTAATCACTATGAATCCCAATCCCAGGAGGGGGTGCCTTGGCTGATTAAGTCCATGGAGAATCTTCACATCGCCCTGAGCGTGCATTTTGGCAATGCGGATGTGTCGTTCTTAAAACAGATTATGTAATCAATTGTGTTTTTGCTCTGGGTTATTTGTGAGTGTCTTGTTTTTCCTGGGGATGTTGCACCACGAGGACAGAGCAGGGGGCATGGTGGAGAACATAGCTACTGACACTGCCCAGAAAAACTTCCCCCAAACCTGTTAAGCCGCGCCGCCCGAGGATGATTAGATCTGCGTGCCAATGGTTGGCGATCGCACAGATACTTTGGCTAGGATCACCGACCTGTTGGTGGGTGGTGGTGGGAATCCCTTGGCTGCGGGCCTGGTGGGCGAGGTTTTGGAGCCAGTGGTCGACGTTGTTGAGGTGTTGTTGAAATTGTTCTTCCTGGAGGGCGATCGCCGTTGTGTCGATCATGCCACCGTAGGCCGCGAGGGAACCAATTTCCGGCATGGCGATGGGTTGGGGTTGGACGCAGTGGTAAATGCTGAGTTCTGCTTGGAATTTTTCGGCGAAATTGAGGGCCTGGGTAAAGATACTAGGGTCTTCGGTGCGGTAATCGAGGGCCACCAAAATTTTTTTTATGCTTGAGCTGGGGACGCTCTGGGGCGTTGTTTGGGGCGAGTGGGTCGGCAACATGGCAAAGTCCTCCGACGGTGCGGTAAAGGGGATGTCCCTTCTAGTTTTAGTGTGTCACCTCCCGGGGGGAATCCTGAAACTTTGAGAGAAAAATTTATGTTGTTCCCAAAAAAGCAGCGGCGATCGCCAGTGGCTAGGGGCTGAGCTGAATCAATATAGGGCGTTCGGTCATTGATACCGGATGGTGAAGTTGTTATCGACGGGCAAGGATTCGTAGGGATAACAACTGGGGAATGGCTCAAAGCGCTGTTCCAGGGTGCGCACATGGCTGAGGGCAGCTTGGTCAAGATTATTCGCACCACTGGATTTTGCGATCTGGAGATTTTGCACGCGGCCATCCTTGGTCAGAAGATAGGTGACTTCGGTGCGCCACACCCCCGGGGCAGGTGGGTAGGGGGGCCGCCAGGTGTTGCCCATGGTGGCCTTGAGGTTCACCAGATAAAAGTCCACTTCGGCTTGGCAGGTTGCACTGATCTCTGGGTTGTCAGGGGGATTTGTAGCAATGTTGGCATTCGGATCCCGGAGGGCAATGAGGTGACTACTCAGATCCTGGGAGGTGGGAGCCGGAAATTGGGAAGGATTCCAAGTGTTGGGGTCAAGGAATTCCTGGAGATCGGGGGAATTGGCGATCGCCTCATCGGGGTCAAAGGGTGCGATCTGTTCTTGGCCATTACTAAAGCGGTAATAACCTTCCCCAGCCTTGAGGAGTAAGCCTTCGGGATATTGGGGGGAGATAATCAGAATTTCCCCCTGGAGGGTTTCCACGGCCTGAAGCTCGCCGTCGGTGACAGCCCGTAAAAGAATTGCGTCCTCGCCATTGGGTTGAATGGTCAGATCCATCGATTCGGTGGGAGTTTGAGCCAGTAGTGGTGCTTTAGAATTTTGCTTGTTCTGTTGTTTTGGGGCCGCATTAGAGTCACCACTGAGACGGACACCATTGGCACAGCCGCGATTATTGCCCCGTTGCCAACTGAGGGTCACTTTCCCACCCGCAATCACGCAGGGAAAACGGTATTGGGTTTGTTGGGAGTCAGGGCCGGCCTGCAGCAAAAGACCTTGGTAGCGCTGACCACCCCCTAAGAATATAAGGCGGGCGAGGGAGGTGCTATTTCCCGGAACGATCAGGGCTTGGCTTTGGTTCTGTAGACGATTACCCACCTGGGCAGGGTTTGGTCGTTGGTTCCCGTTTTGCAACAAAAGGCGATCGCCCCGGAGGGAAACAATTTGACTGGCGTTGGGAGTACTAGCCTGGAGCAAAGGGGTAAAACCCAGTAGTCCGAGGAGCGCAGTATTGATAAGCGTAATGGGCTTAAACATGGTCTTAGTAAACCGAGGGGCTATCGGGATAAATTTCTGGGGTGATGGCTGGATCTAGGGTGGCGGGTGTGGGCGCGTTGGGGGGACTCTCTGAATTGTCCGGTGTAGTGGCTGGGGGCAGATCCGGTAGGGCAAATTGACATTGCTCAAACTCACTGACAAAATCCATCGCTCGCTGCCGTAGTCGTGTGAGTTGTGGCCCATCGGGAACCGTGACATCATCCAACCAAGTGGCCTCTGGCTGTGTCAAAAAAGCATAGGGATTATCGGCAAAGGCGCCAACGCCCGGTACGATGGTTTGAACTTCCTGGAGAAAAGCTTGCAGGGTGGTGAAATAGTTATTACAAAAACCCCCATTATTGGTGCCAAAGTTATCTTCTCTTGGAGGTTGTCGGAATGGGAGCAGGGTCGATGGTCGGGGATTATCCGGGATATTAGCAAGGGTGTTTTCCCCAGGAACCCAACTGCGGGGGTCGAGAAATTCCTGGAGTTCGGGGGAATTGAGAATGGCGGCGGCGTTAATCGGTTCCACCTGGGGGCTGGCGCTGGGGTTATTGCCATCAAGGCTATAGCGTTGGCCGGGCTGGAGGGTAAACCCGGAGGGATGGGCGGCGGAGGTGAGGGTTACTTCCCCAACCAAAGCATCCACAATTTGGCGATCGCCTAGGGTGCGCGCTTGAAGAATCACTTCATTATTACCTTTCGGCTGGATCGTAATCCCTTCAATAGTTTTGGTATTCTCAGGATTTTTGTCCGTTTGTTTTAGGCCCTGTTTATTGCTCCGATTTGGACTGAGGTAAATCCCTTCCTCACAACCGCGATTATTGCCCCGTTGCCAACTGAGGGTGACTTTGCCACGACTGACCACGCAGGGAAATTGGTAGTGGGTCTGCTGGAGATCGGGGCCGGCCTGGACCTGGAGACTGGCATAATTTTGCCCCCCACCGACGAAGGACAACCGCGCCAGGGAGTAATTATTCCCCGGAACGAGGAGGGTTTGGCTGCGATTTTCGAGGCGATCGCCCACCCGGGCAAAACTGGGCCGTTGGTTCCCCCGTTGGATCATCAAATAGTTCCCCCGCACGGACACAATCTGGCTCGCCTGGGGGGTTGTGGCCACGGCCAGGGGCATTAAACTCAGGCCGCAGATGGTGGAAATTAGCAAGGTTTTTCGGGCTGTCACAGTCGATCTCCTCAATGATCTTAATTATTTGTAGGGGTCAGCGTTGGCAGGGGCGACTTGGCATTGTTTCAATTGATTGGCGATCGCCTCGTAATCCCCCACAAAAATTGTTTCTGTCAATGTTCTGCCCTGGAGGGGCGTACAGGCAGGGGCCGCATAAAAGGAACTTTCACCATAGAAACCACATTGTTGATCGGTGTGGTCACGCCAGAGGGCTTCAAGGTCTTGGAGAAGCTGACAGGGGAGTTGCTGGGCTTCCGTCGGGTTATTGATTTCCCCGTCCTGGTTGAGGTCAGCGTTTGTTCCCTGGGGACGTAAAAGGAGGCCATAAGTTTCCCGTAATGCCCCAGGGGTATATTGATCTTCATAATCCAAAAGGTTAGTTTCGGGCTTGAGGCTGCCAAATTCTCCCTGGGCGAGGGCGGTTTCTAGGGTGGGCAATTTTTGCTGTTGGATTACAGCCACTAATTGTTGTTCTGTTTGGCTGGCAAGGCTTTGTAATTCCTGCTGTTGGGCCGCCGCTAAATCAGGTCGCGCCTGGAGTTTGGTGATTTCCTGCAAAATTTTCTGGTAATAGGCGATCGCCAAATCAAAGTCCCCCGTTTGTTGTCGCCGTTGGGCAATGGTCAGGAACCGGGGTAAATCCCGGAGGAGGGTCGGGGTTGT
>JAYKIK010000124.1:0-9129 GCA_035284725.1 Synechococcus sp. | reverse complement strand
CCGGGCATTTTGGCTTCAAACCTTAGGGAGATGCCCTCATTGGGTTGAATCCGGAGGGCGAGGACATTGGGATTAGCTTGTTTCGCGGCGGAGGGAAAAATGGCGAGGGGAACCTGTTTAAATTGGATGGCAATCTCGGAAACTTTCTTCGGTAGGCGTTTTCCAGTGCGGAGATAGAAGGGGACCCCTTGCCAGCGCCAGTTATCCACCATCAATTTCATGGCAACGAAGGTGGGAGTGGTGGATTGGGGATTAACACCGGGTTCCTCACGATAACCGGGGACGGGTTTACCTTTCATCCAACCGGCTTTGTATTGTCCCCGAATGGCGGATTTGTCGAGGTTATGGACATCGGCGAGGTGGGTCGCTTGCAATACTTTTGTTTTTTCGCTGCGGATACTGTCGGCATTGAGGGCATTCGGGGCTTCCATGGCGGTTAAACAAAATAGTTGCATCAGGTGGTTTTGCAACATATCCCGCAATGCGCCGGAGGTTTCGTAGTAGCCTGCACGATCCTCGACTCCCACGGTTTCGGCAACGGTAATTTGGATGTGATCGACGTAATGGCGATTCCAGAGGGGTTCAAAGATGGCATTGGCAAAGCGAAACACTAATAGGTTTTGGACGGTTTCTTTACCGAGGTAATGATCGATGCGGTAGACCTGTTCTTCACGGCAGACATTGCGCACGACATTGTTGAGGACTTGGGCAGAACTGAGATCTTTGCCAAAGGGTTTTTCGATGACGAGACGGTGTTTGATGGGATCGCTCAACATCCCTGCTGCACCGAGGTTTTTAATGCCGGGGGGGAAAAATTTCGGGGAGACAGCAAGATAAAAGACGCGATTACCTCTTGTGCCCCGTTGGCGATCGAGTTCGTCGAGGAAGGTTTTAAGTTTTTGGTAACTGTCGGGATCGTCCATGTTGCCGGAACAGTAGAAGAGTCCTTCGGCAAAGTTTTTCCAGAGGTCTTCGCTCCCGATGCCGTCGGAAAATTCTTCGATGCCTTGGCGCATGTGGTCGCGGAAATAGTCATGGCTCCAATCGCGGCGGGCAAAGCCAACAATGGTGACTTCTGGGGGTAATAAATTGTCTTTTTTGAGGGCGTAGAGGGAGGGAACGAGTTTGCGCTGGGTGAGGTCACCGGATGCGCCAAAGATGACGATGATCAGGGGATCGGGGGTACGTTCTTGTCGTAGCCCCACTCTCAGGGGATTTTCTAATAAAGCAACCATGTTTCAGCTTGAGGATTGGTATGGCGTTGGTGGGGAGGATCCCCCTAAATCCCCCTTCAAAAGGGGGACTTTCTGCAATGGGTTAAACAGTAGCCAGTTGTTGGACTTTGGTTTCGAGGGAGCTCATGAGGGACTCGAAGGGTTTGATGAATTTGTCGATGCCGTCTTCGAGGAGGTCTGCCATGACTTGATCGAGGTCGATCGCCACGTCTGCGTCCTTGAGGGCAGCAATGATTTGTTGGGCTTGGGGGACGTTCGCGGTAATGCGGGCAGCGGGATCGCAGTGATCGGCACAGGCTTCGATGGTGCTGGGGGGGAGGGTGTTAACGGTATCTGCGCCGACGAGTTCATCGACATACATCACATCGCTGTAGTCGGGATTTTTTGTGCCAGTGCTTGCCCAGAGGAGACGTTGGGGTTTGGCTCCTTTTTCTGCTAAGGCTTGCCAGCGATCGCCGCTGAAAATTTCCAGATAATGCTGGTAGGCGATTTTGGCGTTGGCGATCGCCACTTTACCTTTGATGCTGATCAGTTTGGCGGCGGTTTCATCGCTCACACCGGATTTGATTTTGGCATCGAGTTTATCGTCAATGTTGCTATCGATACGGCTCAGAAAAAAGCTGGCAACGGAGGCAATTTTACTAATGTCTTCCCCGGCGGCGGCGCGTTTTTCCAGTCCTGCGATGTATGCCCATGCGGTGTCGATATAGGCTTGCACGGAGAATAACAGGGTGACATTGACGTTAATGCCTTCGGCGATCGCCTGCGTGACGGCGGGTAAACCTTCGGGTGTGCCGGGAATTTTAATCATGACGTTGGGGCGACCGATTTCTTTGAAATAGCGACGGGCTTCCTGAATGGTGCTGTCGGTATCCTTGGCGATCGTCGGCGGCACTTCGATACTCACATAACCATCAAGGGCGTTAGTCTGCTCATACACTCCGGCAAAAATATCGCAGGCGTTGGTAATATCTTCAAACACAAGGGACTCATAGATCTCCATGGTCGATTTCCCCGCTGCAATCCCCGCCTTAATCGCCTCATCGTAGATCTTATTCCCGGCGATCGCCTTTTCAAAGATGGCAGGATTAGAGGTAATTCCGTGGATGCCCCGACTGTCGATCAGTTGTGCCAATTCCCCAGAGGTGATCAAATCCCGACTGAGGTTATCCATCCAGATACTTTGACCGTATTTTTCGATCTCAATAATCGGGTTTGCTGTAGCCATTGGTGATTCTCCTTGTCTATGTGGCGTAAATGATGGCGATCGCCCTGAAGATCCGCAACCAACAGTCCAGATCTCAAGCGCATTACTCTCAACTTACAAGATATTTTTCCAAGTGGCCGGGGATTGTTGAGGAACTTTTCGCTTTTTTAAAAAATCCTGACCTAGTTTGTGGAGATTTCCCTACCTCCTACGGAAAATATCTCCTTACAATGAATCAAACCACCGGTTTAAGGGGTGTTTTACATTAGGTTAATAGGTAAAGGAATTAGATACGACAAGACTTTCAGACCCTAAGAATTTTCTTTTTACCGGAAAACTTTTGCTTTCCTACACATTTATTAAATGAATCTAAAATTATTGTCTAAGTAAATTTTTGCACCAAAAAAGCATTAAAACTTAAAACTTTCCTTGGTTTGACTGAGTTAGGTGAAAAGAAACGGATTACAAAGGCTGAATTTGTACCCGATCACCATCTTTGAGATAGGCGGCCCCTTTCACCACAAGGCGATCGCCCTGTTGGAGACCCTCTGTAATTTCAATCTGGTTATTGTCTAAGGGTTCGCCTAATTGGACAGCCACAGCGGTCACGGTATTATCAGCATTGACCCGAAACACTGTTCCTTGGTTACCATCCTGGGGAATAACCGCCTCTGTAGGTAGGCTCACTCCCTGGGCTTGACTGAGAATGATCTTGGCCCGGAGAAACATACCCGGCTTGAGGGGGGCTCCTTCTGGCAGAGAGATTTTGATGGTCGCTTGGCGAGACTGGCGGTCAACGGTCGGCACAACATCTTGAATTGTCCCCGTCAAAGTGAGTTTTTGATCGTTTTCACTCGCAATCTGTACCGTTTGGCCTACAGACACTTGATTTAGCTGAGTCTCTGGGATTTTTGCTTCTAATTCGAGTTTTCCAGCCTCTAAAAGATTAAATAATGGTTCAGTAGCAGAACTGAGGTCTCCCAGTTGGGCAAATTTTTCGATGATCTTACCGGCCCGAGGGGCAAGGATTTGGGTTTCCCGTAAACGGGTCGTGACCAGATTAACCTGGGCTTGGGCCTGCTGCAGTTGGGCTTCGGCCTGGGCGAGGATTTCAAGGCGGGTGCCCCGGCGTAGTTCCTGAAGACGTTGTTCTGCCTCTCGTAAGGTGGCTTGGCTCTGACCGACGCTGGCGGTGGCTGCATCACGACGGGTGCGGGTTTCATCGAGGGTATCGGCGGCGATCGCCCCTGCCGCAAATAAGTCTTGGTTGCGTTTAAGTCGTTGTTCTGCCAGTTTCAGATCAGCTTGACTGCGTTGGAGGGCTGCCTTTGCTTGGTTAACCTGCTCCTGGGCCCGGGAGATTTCCTCGGGACGGGCACCGGCTTTTAGTTCAGCAAGACGGGCTTGGGCTTGGGTTACTTGGGCTTGGGCTTGGCGTAATTCGGCCTGGAGGGTGGCATTGTCTAGTTGGGCGAGGAGTTGACCGGCTTGTACCACATCCCCTTCATCCACCAGGAGATTGGTAATCTGGAGGCCGGCCCGGGGAGCAGTAATGGCCACCAGATCCCCAGCGGTGACGGTGCCGACGACGGTCATGGTTTTGGCGATCGCCTGGGATTCAATGTTGATGGTTGTGACTGCCCGCCCGGGGGATTGTGTTGCGTTTTGGGTTGGGGCAGCGGGTTTTTCTTCTGGGGTCGGTGTAACTATTTTCCCGGCCCCATAGGCGGCGATCGCCCCAATGAGAATACCTGCCCCAAGGGTTTTCCAAGGTAATTTACCTGAATTTTTGGCAAGCTCTACACTCTCAGTCGGGTCTGATTTCGGCGCAAGTTGGGTCACGGTGGCATTTTGTAATATTGCTTAATATTTATCTTAAAAAATTTTGTGGCCATTTGGTGAGACCCCAAGGAGAAAGTTCCGGGAAAAATCCCCCTACTCTGTCCCCGTTGGTTTAGGGAGGATGTCAAAATATAAATATTGTCTTAAATTTTTCCCATGGCCCTCGAGTTGCTTTCCTTAGAAACCCTGCAAGATCTCGTTCAAGACTATGGCTATTGGTCGGTGTTTGTGGGCATCGGTTTAGAAAATATGGGGATTCCCTTACCCGGTGAAGCGTTGACGCTGTTGGGAGGCTTTTTTGCTGGGAGTGGCGAGTTGCAATATCGCTGGGTGTTGCTTGGGGCGATCGCCGGTTCCTTTCTGGGGAATAACTTTGGCTACCTGGTGGGGAAATGGGGCGGTTTACCTCTGTTGCAGAAGGTGGCCCACCTTTTCAAGATCAGCGACGAGAAACTCGAAGAAACAAAACAAAAATTCCTGGAAAATGCCCCTAAAGCTGTTTTTTTTGGGCGTTTTATCACTTTTTTTCGGATTTTTGCCGCTCCCTTTGCCGGGATTGTCGGTATGTCTTGGCCCCTTTTCCTGCTGTGCAACCTTGCCGGCGCGATTATTTGGGGGACAGTAACCGTCACCCTCCCCTACTTTCTGGGACGAATTATGCCCCTCGCAGAAGTGCTGCACTTAATGGCCAAATTTGGCGTTGTTGCCTTTATTCTCGTTGTGGCTTGGATTGGGGTGCCCCTGTGGCTAGAATCCCGTCCCCGCAATCAACCGGAAAAATAACGTCCTTAAAATTCTCCGCAAAGTTCTTTGAAATTACATGACGGGGGTCCTGAAAATGTCGGTTAAAAGTAGCCTTTCAGTCCTGTCCATGGTCATAATCATTTTGCTCGCTCTAGTCCCCCTAGGCTTTGGCTTAATTTATCTTGTGGGTTGGCTCTCTGCCTCAACCCAGCCCGTGAAAATTGTCGTGGATGCCACGCAATTACCCACCCGGAAACCGCTATCTGCCCCTCCCCCCGTTGATCTCGTGCCACTATCGATCACTACCATTGAAATCATCAGAGGCGATCGCCTTAGGGGTAATATCCAAGGTCAGGTCACAACAATTCAATTAGCCTGCGTCACGGTGAAACCAGATCCCCAGTCCGAGAAGTATGGGGCGGATCGCTTGCGGGCTTTGGTGACCATTGGTGAGCCGCAAATCTATGTCAGATGGTGGGGGACAAATCAAGCCGGCGATCGGATTGCTGAGCTCTGGGTTTCCCAATATGGAACAACACCACAGCTTGTGCCAGTGCTTTTGGCTGCTGCTGGTCACGTTCGGTTTAATCCAGAACCCCAAAGCCCTTGCCCCTATGCACAATTGATCCAGGCGGCCCAAGCCCAGGGGGAGCAACGTTCCCAACCACCACCAATGATCCAGCTACCTGCGTTTTAAGTTAAAGCACCACCACAGCTCGAACCACTGCCCGCCGTGCATCCATAGCAATGGGCCTGGGTCGCCACCTTCCCAATTAAATCCAAAGACTTTGCCGCCAGCAGATCTTGGAGTGTGATGGGCTTTCCCTCAGGGTTGCGGGCCGGTAGATTTTCCATCTGGTTAAAGTCACAGTCAAAGATATTGCCTTGATAATCCACCGATAACTGATTCCGACACATTAGGTTCGGCACCGTTGCTTCATTATGATGGCTAGCTAAAAACTGGAGATAGGGTTCGTATAGATTCTGAGCTTGGAGATAATGTTTCACCCGACCAATGGGTAGATTGGTGATCGTGAATAGATGGTTGAAGCAAATTTGAAAATGTTCTTCTAAATAAGCTTTGTAGTCCTGCTCTAAGGTGGCTTGGCTGGGGGTGAGAGAAAAATCCTCGGTGCGGGGCACAGGTGGGTTGTAAACCAAATCTAAAACCAATCGTGGATCTTCGCCGTAACCGACATCGTTTAACCTTCGTAGGGCAGCAATGGAATCTTGATAAACACCACTGCCCCGTTGGCGATCGACATTATTTTCTAAATAACAGGGCAGGGACGCCACCACCCGTACTTGATTTTGGGCAAAATACGCCGGTAAATCTTCATAGCCGGGCACAAAAAAAATGGTCAAATTTGAGCGCACAATCACTTCCTTTCCTATTTCCCGGGCCGCCGTCACCAGTTGCCGAAAGCCATAATTCATCTCTGGTGCCCCGCCGGTGAGATCTACGGTCTGGATTTGGGGGAAGGTGCGTATGACCTGGATTAGTTGCTCACAAATCTCTGGGCTGAGTTCCTCGGTGCGTCTAGGGCCAGCTTCCACATGACAGTGGTTACAGGCGAGGTTACATTTTTTACCTAAGTTGATCTGGAGCGTTGTGATCGGTGCTTTTGGTAGAGGGCTGCCTAAAGCTTGGACAAAGGGAGAAACAGGGGATTTAGACGGGGATTGAACCATATTATTTGGAAGAGTAACGTGGAATGGGAAGGCGCATTAACAACAGCTATCGGTGCTACAGCAGGCAGCGTCTTCACTGACTCGGGTGAGGTGATAGTCTGCGCCTTTGGTTTCCTGGGGGTGACGTCGGGCATTGATACGACAGTTAAATTCAGTCGCCGCTTCTAGGGAAATTTCTGTATAGGGTGCCACGGGGATAAATTGCCCAGCATAGGGGCCATCGGGATTAGTAAGAATCTTGAAAGTTTTATCGCAAACGGCCATTCTTTCCCCCCGAAAATAGGTATGGCCATCGTCATCTTGGATTTGTTGCCAGGGGCCTTTGTAGATAACGGCCTGATTGCGTTCAAGGCAAACCCCTTCCTTCCCTTTGTAAGCACGGACGGTCATGGAACGAAATTCGATTCCGTCAACGGTTTGCCAGGGTTCTGGGGCATAACTAAGGATTTCTATCCCGTAGAACCCAGCATCCGCGAACATTTGGAGAAATTCCGCCTCGAGGAAAGCACCGGCAATGCAACCACTCCACAGGTCAGGATCCTTGAGAATTTTTTCAGTGGGGGACTCGTCACACACGATATCGGAAATGACGGCGCGTCCCCCTTTTTTCAGCACCCGGTGGATTTCTTGGAATAGTTGCCGTTTGTCGCTGGGTTTGACCAAGTTCAAAACGCAGTTGGAGATCACCAGATCAATGCTTTCATCGGCGATCAGGGGGGATGTTGCCCGGAGGCGATCGCCTTCTGCCTCATAGCGAGCGATGTCTTCGACGGAAGTAATGGGATTCGCCTGGAGCCAGATCTGGAGTGATTCGAGGGGAAGTTTGAGGTCTTGAATTTTCCCCTTCACAAACTCCGTATTCTGGAAGCCAATTTTGGCAGCAATTTCCCCTTGGTATTTCCGCGCAAGGGCGAGCATTACATCGTTAAAGTCAACGCCAATCACCTGCCCTGTCGGCCCTACTTTCTGGGCGACTATGTAGCAATTTTTGCCGGCCCCCGAACCTAAATCCAGCACCACATCCCCCGGTTTTGCATAGCGGGTCGGATCGCCACAACCATAGTCTTTTGTCAAAATTTCTTCGGGAATCACATCGAGATAATGGACATCTTGGTATTCCGTCGGACAACAAAGACTTGGTTCATGCGCCTGGGCGCCGGCTTGATAGCGGCTAAGGACGGCATCTTCG
The DNA here is from genome assembly GCA_035284725.1 of Synechococcus sp. GTDB lineage: Bacteria > Cyanobacteriota > Cyanobacteriia > Cyanobacteriales > MRBY01 > MRBY01. The sequence continues at coordinate 1,220 of JAYKIK010000124.1, read as the reverse complement.
ACATGGTAGCTGGGAACGGTATTTTGTTCGGGCATGGAACAACCTAAGTTTTGGGCGGTGAACTATGTTTGGTAGATCATATCGAGAATTGCTAAAAATCTCCTGGGCTATTTCTGCAAATTTCTCATCCTAGGATGTCTGCCCCATACCCATTTTCTCTACCCCTCGCCTAGGTTTGTCCTCCGGTTCTTGCCTACAATGGTTAAAAATTAAGCTTTCAATCTTGCCCGCAAACCATGACCCCAAACCTTGCTCCTGTTGGAACCGACTTCGATCGCGCCATGATGCAACGGTGCATTACCCTGGCAAAGCAGGCCGCCGGCAGAACAGCCCCCAATCCCATGGTCGGAGCCGTTGTGGTCAAAGATGGGCAAATTATTGGCGAAGGATTTCATCCGGGGGCCGGCCAACCCCATGCAGAAGTATTTGCCCTCCGGGAAGCAGGAGACAGAGCCAACGGCGCAACGCTTTATGTCAGCTTAGAACCTTGTAACCACCACGGCAGAACGCCCCCCTGTAGTCAGGCGGTGGTGAAAGCGGGCGTTGCCAAGGTTGTGGTCGGCATGGTCGATCCCAATCCTCTCGTGGCTGGGGGAGGGTTACAAACGATTAGGGATGCGGGCATTGAAGTCTTAGTGGGCGTTGAAGAGGCAGCCTGTCGGGAATTGAATGGGGGATTCATTTGGCGGATGGTGCATCAGCGTCCGCTCGGTATTTTGAAATATGCGATGACCCTCGATGGCAAAATTGCGACGACTACGGGCCATAGTGCTTGGATTACCCACCAGGAAACTCGAAACCGCGTCTATGATCTCCGTTCCCAATGTGAGGCGGTGGTGGTGGGGGGAAATACGGTGCGCCTGGATGATCCCTACCTGACGACCCATGGGACAACGGCCCATAATCCGCTGCGGGTGGTGGTCAGTCAATCCTTAGATCTGCCGGGCGATCGCCATTTGTGGGATGTGACCATGGCACCGACGGTGGTGATTACCCAGGCAACGGCGAATCCGGCAATGCAGACCTTTCTCCAAAAACAAGGGGTGGCAGTGGTACATCTCGATCCGGTTTCTCCCGATGGCGTAATGCAATATCTCTATGATCAGGGTTGTTTACAGGTACTGTGGGAATGTGGTGGCACCCTGGCGGCGGCGGCGATCGCCTCGGGGAGTATCCAAAGGGTGATGGCCTTTATCGCCCCGAAAATTATTGGCGGCCAA
>JAYKIK010000123.1:0-8099 GCA_035284725.1 Synechococcus sp. | reverse complement strand
GATGTAGGGTCGCAATTGGTCACGAATTTCGCTAATCTGGCTCATGAGGGTTTGCTTGGTTGTATGCTAACTCCTATCAAACCCTCTCCCTCTATTCTTTTCAAGTTTTTGTCCTGTACTGAGATTGCACAGACACTTAATAAACTTGGCTAATGTCCCTGAATAGGGTTTTCCGTTACGGAATAACCTTGCTTTGCCCCCTCAATTGCCGGTTACCGTAGGTCTAAACTGTATGCCATTGTGCTCGCTCTGATCTGGAATAACCCATAAACTGGGAACTGCAAAACTAAAATCTGAAAAAAGAGGCCGTATCTGATACGACCCCTGAGATTTTTTGTAATGTATAGGTTGGGTTTTAGAAGGAGAGACCGAGATTGATCCCGAGGGCAGCATGGACGACAAGTAAGGCGATCGCCCCTGAACCCACATAGGCATGCACCGTACGTAGGGAATCCTTCCCGAGGAATTTAGTGATGGATAATGCCCCATTGGCCATGAGCATCCCGATGGCGATGGTTCCCGTCCAGAAATGAGGACTTTCGAAAATTGGTTGTCCCTGCATCACTAGGGAAAGAACACCCCCTGTCCAACCGAGACTAATAAAAGTCGTTAGCCACAGGGCGGCTTTTTTGTGCCAGTAGGCGCTTTCGTTTTTGGCTTCTGCATCATCGCTAGAACGGATCTGCCAACCTTTGATCGCGGCGGAACCCCCAACGGCAACAATCACAATCCCCATCATCAGCGGGTGGCCCCAGTGGGTGACCACTTCCGGAATTGGCAGGGTATTGAACCAGGCGGCCACTGGCTCTAAATAAGGACGAATCAACTCACCCATGGTTATTTCTAAAAATTTTCTTAAAACGTTTGCGTTCTCTATCTTAGGGGATCATTATGGGCGAATAGTCGGGTAAAAGTTAGGCGATCGCCAAAATTCGTTCCCGGAGGGCTTGGTCTTCGGTGAAGGTTTGGTTTGTTGCCGCCAAATTATCCAGGAGGGGCTGGAGGTAGGTTTGGAGGGGTTGGCTATCTCCCGGTAGGGTCAGGTCAGGATTGATATCCAGGAGGCCCTGGGTGAGGAACCAACGTTTTTTAATATCGGGGTCGGGAATTTCTAAATTTTCCGCCTGGATCATCCTGTCATTGAAGAGCAAAATATCAAGATCCAGGGTGCGGGGGGCATACTTATCAGCGGTGCGGACACGGCCTAATTGAGTTTCCAGCGATCGCAAAACGTCAAACTTAAAAGCCGCCGCCTCGTGATCTGTTTCCACCAGAACAACACAGTTGATGTAATAGGGTAAATCCTTGGTTGGAGGTTGGCCCGGGGCTGGAATCGCATCCGTCACAAAACACCGCGACACCGCTTTAATCTGGCAGAACTTTTTCAATTCTGTCATCGCCCGAAAGATATTGACTTCGGGCTGGATATTTGAAGCGACGCTGAGATAGACACGATTCTGGGCCATGGCTGTTACGGACGCTCCCGGTAGATACTCACCGCAGAAGCTTTAGCAAAACGCAAAGCACCGGGCTTATCAATGGTCACTTCCACCTTTTCCACGAGGGGATCGGTAAAGCAAATATCCGCCACCACCTGGGCCATTTTTTCGATGAGATTATAGCTGGAGGGTTCAATGGCTGCCAAAATTGCCTTGGTAATCCGTTTGTAATCAACGGTGTCATCAATGCTGTCGCTTTGGCCGGCTTTAGTCAGGTCAGCGTGCATCACCACATTAATGACCACATCCTGTTTTTTGGTGCGTTCTTCGGGAAAGATGCCAATGATGCAGCGCAACAGCAGATCGCGGATGTAGATTTTATCGAGACTTTTACACATAGAAATATTCTCCGAGGTGGAACCCGCCATCAACACAAATGACTTGGCCGGTGATGAAGTCGTTTTTCAAATAAAACTGTACCGTCTGGGTGATATTACGCGGATCTCCAAACCGTCCCAGGGGGGTTTTTGCAATCACGGCCTGCACCCGTTCGTCTCCCTCGGCATTGACCGGCGGCAAGATGGGGCCTGGGGCGATCGCATTCACCCGCACGTTGGGGGCAAGCTCAAATGCTAGCATCTTCGTGAAACTGTGAAGCATCTTTTTGCTCAAGTGATAGGGCACGTGCTCATAGTCATAACCGTAGATGCGCGTATCAAGGAAATTAATCACATTGCCGTGGCTGGAGTCCTTGGAAAAGAAAGCTTTCGTCAGCAAAAACGGGTGGAGGGCATGGACTTGGATGTTATCCCACAGGTTATCGGGGCTCAGCTCAAACAGACTTTCTTTGTTGAACATCGAGGCATTGTTAATCAGGATGTCCAATTGGGGGGTTTTCGCCTTTACTGTCTCGATCATCGCTTCCACACTGTCCCGCTTCAGGAGATCCGCCGCTACGGTATCCACGGTGATAGGAAAAGCAGAAAGTTCTTCCGCCAGGGCGTCTACCTCTGCCTGGGAGGAGCGGTAATGGAGGATTAGATTGATTCCTTCCTGGGCGAGGGTCCGGGCGATCGCCGCACCGATGCGTTTAGCCCCCCCAGTGATTAAAGCGGTTTGTTGACTCATCTGGTTCCCGTTGATTAAACCCATAGAAGTTAACCCATTTTTTTGTGGGAAGGCAAGACAAAATCCCTCTATTCTGTCCCGTGATTGCCCTGAAATTGCCAAAGGGATGTAACAGTTCCCGCCGGAAGACGGAAGCCAGGGAAACGGGGATGATAAAATTTGGGATACTTTTTTAGTGAAAGAAAGAGAAGGTCAACGTGGTTCAAGTACCGATCAAGCCCACCCCGCAAGCCCCCGCCCCCAGCAATGTGATTCCCAATGGCCCAGCCCTCGAAGCTTGGTTGAATGATTGGGCCCAACGGATTATCAATGGCGATCGCCTTACCCGTACCGAAGCCCTCCGCCTCACCGAAATCACTGGGGAAGAAAATATCCTCAAGCTCTGTGCCGCTGCTGATCTAATCCGGCATGAATGTTGTGGCAATACCGTTGACCTCTGCAGTATTGTGAACGTGAAGTCCGGCAGCTGCTCCGAAAACTGTAGTTTCTGTTCCCAGTCCGCCCACCACCCCGGCGACGACTCCCCCGTTTACGGCCTCAAAACCGCCGAAGAAATTATTGAACAAGCAAAAGCGGCCGAAGCCGCTGGAGCAAAGCGTTTCTGTCTCGTGAGCCAAGGCCGGGGCATTAAGTACAACAGCCCCAAATCCACCGAATTTGAGCAAATTCTGGAAACTGTCCGCCGCATCCAAGCAGAAACCGCCATTAAGCCCTGTTGCGCCCTTGGGGAAGTGACTCCTGAACAGGCCCAACAACTCCGGGAAGCCGGCGTTACTCGCTATAACCACAACCTTGAAGCTTCCGAAAACTTCTTCCCCGATATTGTCACTACCCACAGTTGGCAAGACCGAGTCGAAACCATCAAAAACCTCAAAGCCGCTGGCATCCAAGCTTGTAGTGGTGGAATTATGGGTCTCGGTGAAAGTTGGGAAGACCGGGTTGATTTGGCGATCGCCCTGCGGGATCTGGAAGTGGAATCCGTACCGCTGAACCTCCTCAATCCCCGCAAAGGTACGCCCCTGGGAGACAATGGCCGCCTCGATGTTTATGAAGCCCTCAAATGCATGGCGATCTTCCGGTTTATCCTGCCTGAACAAATCATCCGCTATGCCGGTGGCCGGGAAGCCGTGATGGGCGAATTACAGCACCTTGGTCTGAAAGCTGGGATCAATGCGATGCTCATCGGCCACTACCTCACCACCATGGGTCAACCCCCAGAACAGGATCAAGCAATGCTCGAATCCCTCGGTTTACAAGGAGGGGAAGCTCCAGTCCCTGGTGAATACGCTCCCGCCCAATAATTCCTTGAGAACGGCCCCACGATCCTTGTCCCAGCAGCCAACCGTAACCACTCCAAATTGGTTTAATCAATTACTATGGGCCTTGATTGGTGTCTCCCTGACTATCGGAGGAACCTTCATTGAGGCCTACGGTACTAATTTTCCCTGGCTGTGGTCTACGGAGGGCATCAAACCCCAATCCTTAGGAATTTATTGCCAAGTGGCAGCGGTGCTGCTCACAGGGTGTCTAGGGGGAAAAAATGCGGGAATTATTGCCCAGGTTGCCTATATTGCCATCGGTTTGTTCTGGTTGCCAGTTTTTTCCCAAGGGGGGAGGCTCGGCTACCTCACGGAACCCACCTTTGGCTACATTCTCGGCTTTGTACCAGCGGCGGGGGTCTGTGGTTGGCTGGCTTTTCGGTATGTACTGAGCCTAGAATCCCTTGCGCTGAGTGCTTTTTGCGGCCTTGTGACCCTCCATGGGTGTGGTTTAACTTATCTGCTGGGACTCACCCTCTTGGATAAATTGCAAACTACAGAATTGACATTCATGGAAGCGATCGCCCTCTATAGTTTTACCCCGTTTCCCAGCCAGTTGATGTTAGTCTGTGGGGTGGCGGTGGTGGCCTACGGCATACGACGGATCCTGTTTTACTAGGGCCCAGATTTGATTGAAAAACATTTTTTATCGACACGGAAAACGCCATGGATCTACGCCAAGATTTACTGAAAAATCGCTGGTTTTGGCTGGTGGCCCTCCTGGGGTTAGTGGTCGATCAACTCACGAAAACCATTGTTCTCCAAGCCTTTCCGGAGGTGGGTAATACCTTTCCCCTCTGGCCGGGGGTCTTTCACTTTACCTATGTACAAAATACTGGAGCCGCCTTTAGCATCTTCACCAATGGCGTGCATTGGCTGCGGTGGTTGTCTTTGGGGGTGAGCGTAGGCTTGATGGCCTTGGCCTGGTTTGGCGATCGCCAAACTCTCTGGGAACAATGGGGCTATGGCTTTATCCTGGCTGGGGCGATGGGCAATGGCGTAGACCGTTTCCTGTTTGGCTATGTGGTAGATTTTCTCGATTTTCGCCTGATCAATTTCCCTGTGTTTAATATTGCCGATGTCTGCATTAACATTGGGATTTTCTGCCTACTGTTTAACCTGTGGTTTGTCTATCGCCAGGCCCAGCAACCTTCTCCTCCCCAGTAACTCTCCGGATTTAAGAAGAATAAATATACTGACTGCCGTTGTGTTCATTTTGGCGAGAGAGGAGTTGTTCTTCAAGCTGGGCAATGCGTTTGTAGGCCACTGTTAGTTGTGCGGTAAGCCGCTTCACCTGTAATTCTGGGCTCATTTCCTGGGCATTCATGGGATGTCCTTCAAGGCCCATACTGGGATCTAACATAACATCTTGATGCTGACAGGATTCCCCGCCGATGCGCAGGTCTAAACTAAAAACTGCTGGGTCAATGGCCGGAGGCATCTGGATCGTATCTGTTGGTCTTAAAGGGCGATCTGGACTTAACCCCTGCTGTAGTTGTTCAACAAGTAAATACAGCAGATCAAGCTGATGTTTTAACTCGTGAATATAGCTTTGAGCATTCATATTTTGCCAGCCTAAAGTCGGGTCTTGTCCCATGCTAGTACCAACACCAATATCGGGAATATTTATCCGGATATATTTAAGATTCTCTTAGAAAACCTTAAGAAAACCTTGCCGCAAGATTCCCTAAAACACAGTAATCTCGATGGGGATTCTATTAAGATCAGAGGGCGAGTTGTGATTTTTTCCTAGAAATTTCCTGGGAAAACCAATATTTCAACCAATTGTTAAATTTATGCCCAATCGCCGCCAATTTTTGACTATTTCCGGCCTCTTCGCTTTAACGGGAGCCTTAGGGGGATGTCAATCTACTGAAACAAATACTTTACAAATCCACACATTAAGGGGCTCCATTTCTCCCCAGTTACTAGCCTTATTTCGTCGCGAAAATTCCCTCCGGCTAGACCTTAAACCCGTTGAGCAACTCCAGGAATTATTCGAGGAACTCCAAGATTGGGCGGCCCAGGCACAGCCCCAGGGTAATCTTTTTGGCAGTTCTAGCTCAGTACCGCAACTGATAACCCTTGGCCATGGTTGGTACCAGCAGGCGATCGCCTCGGGGCTGATTCAACCTTTATCCCTAACCCAACTCAAGACCTGGGAAAAGCTAGGGGAGCCATGGAAGACCTTTTTGCGGCGCAATGCCCAAGGGGAAATGGATCCTACGGGAGAGCTTTGGGGGCAACCCTACCGCTGGGGCACGACGATGCTGGTCTACCGTAAGGATAAATTACACAAACTGGGCTGGACGCTGACGGATTGGGCGGATCTTTGGCGGGAAGAACTCCAGGGCAAAATTTCCCTCCTGAATCATTCCCGGGAAGTATTGGGCTTCGTCTTAAAAAAACAGGGCAAATCCTATAACGAAACCGATCCGAAGGCGATCGCCAAAGTTGAAGAGGTGTTCCAAGCCCTCCACCGCAACGTGAAATTCTACAGCTCTACCCACTACCTCCAGCCGTTGGATATGGGGGATACCTGGGTGGCCCAGGGTTGGTCTCAGGACATTTTGCCCCTCCTGCAACGGTATCGCAATTTGGGGGCGGTGGTGCCCCATAGCGGGACGGCCATCTGGTGTGATCTGTGGGTGCAACCCCAGAAAAGTACGGCGGATTTTGCAACCCTGCAACCCTGGCTGGAGTTTTGTTGGGCGCCGGAAGCAATTCAGCAAATTTCCCGGAGCAGTTACGGCGCCTCACCGCTGATTTACACTGTGCCGAATTTAGACCCACAGATTACAGCCAATCCCTTGATTTATCTGGATCAAAAAACCTTCCAAGCCAGCGAAATCATTGCCGCCCTCCCCCCGGAAATCACCGCCCAATATCAGCAAATTTGGCAGCGGGTACGCCAAGGATAAAGTTGAAAAGTTTTGATTTTCTCTACCGCTGTTCCCGATAATGCGGAGGAACATAAGATGGGAGGAATTTCCATGACTGAGCAAAAAATTGGGGTGGCGATCGCCGGCACTGGGTTCGGCCAAAAGATCCACATCCCCGGATTTAAGCATCACCACCGCACAGAAGTGGTCGCCGTTTACCACCGGGATCCTGCTAAGGCAAAGGCGATCGCCGCAGAACATCACATTCCCCACAGTGCCAGTGAGTTTTCTGCCCTGCTCGAAAATCCTGCGGTCGCGGCCGTCGCCATTTCCACACCGCCGTTTTTGCATTACGAGATGGCGAAACAAGCTTTGCTGGCAGGGAAGCATATCCTGCTCGAAAAACCCATGACCCTAAATGCGGCCGAGGCCCGGGAACTCCATCATCTCGCCGCCCAAAAAAACCTCGTCATTACCCCAGACTTTGAATTTCGCTTTATTCCCGCTTGGCAATGCCTGGCAGAATATCTCCAACAAGGTTTCGTCGGGGAAAAACGGTTAATTACGATCAATTGGCTGGTGACAAGTCGTGCGAATCCAGACCGCTCTTGGAATTGGTATGCCCGCAAGGATCAAGGGGGTGGCGCCTTAGGAGCTGTGGGCTCCCATGCCTTTGACTATATCCATTGGCTTTTTGGCCCCGTGCAACGTCTCTCTGGCCACCTCAGTTGCGCCATCAAAGAACGCCCCGATCCCCTCGACGGCAACAAACTCAAACCCGTGGATGCCGATGACACCTGTTTAATTATGATGGAACTGGCTGATGGGACTCCCTGCCAGGTCAATATTACTTCCGTCAGTCACCATGGACGGGGCCATTGGGTGGAAATCTATGGCGATCGCGGTTCCCTCGTTTTAGGTAGTAGCAATCTTCAAGATTATGTCCATGGCTTTGCCCTCCAGGCCGCTGCGGTTGGCGCAGACCTAGCACCAGTCACGATCCCTGAACGCTTGGCCTTTCCACAAACCTTTACCGATGGCCGTTTGGCACCATTTATCCGGGTTGTGGATCACTGGGTCACTAGCATTGAGCACCATCAGCGGACTGCTGCTCCCACTATGCGGGAAGGGGTCTACTCCCAGTTGTTAATGGATCTCACCCACCAATCCCATGATCAAGGCCGCTGGCTGACGGTACCGGATCTAGAGCGTGTCATCAAATAGACCTGAAAGCAAGCGAGGTCTTAGGATACGACAAGGACTAAGAGCAGTTAGGTGTGTGATATGGGACGCGGACGTTACGCATTAAGAGATGACCAATGGGACAAAAT
>JAYKIK010000122.1:0-23998 GCA_035284725.1 Synechococcus sp. | reverse complement strand
TGGTCTGGGTATCGCTCCCAGTCTCCTCCTGGCATCCGAACTTTGTGGAGGGGGCTATACCAGTTTGAATCTATCTTCCACGGATGGAAGCTCGCTCAATCCACACTTGTGTGTACACAGTAGCCCCGGGGGGAGACCACCCGCCGATGAGATGGTTTTGGTGTTAGGAGGTTATGACATCAATGATGATGAAAAAAATGAACTATATGCTTTTAATGGGATTCCAAACGTTTTTCGTGATCGCCCCATTGCCATCCGACAACATCAGCTCATTCGGCTCTATGTGCTGAACATGATTGAGTTTGACCCGGCGATTACTTTTCACATCCATGCGAACTTTTTTCAGCTTTATCGCACGGGGATGACCCTCACCCCCCAAGAAGAAAGCGATGTGATTACGATGGGAACTGCCGAGCGGCACCTCCTGGAGTTTGCCTATCCCTTCCCGGGCAAGTATATGTTCCATCCCCACCAGGATTACATTGCAGAACATGGCTGTATGGGGCTCTTTGATGTCCTCCCAGCGATGGGCTAGCGGCTCTATCTATTGACAAGATTCTGCAAGAATCATAGGGTATTGCAAGTTTAAATTAATAAAAATAATTTCTAGTTAAATGAGAGCAATAAAACCTGTTGAACTTTTCCTTACCCTTGGTTTGGCTGCAAGCCTCGGCGCCTGTGGTACATCCATGCCCAATAGTGGCGGAGAAGGGGGCGAAAATGCAGCAACAACGGAGACCATGATGGATCACAATATGGATCAAGGTGGGGAAGGCGGCGAAGGCGGCGAGGGTTCTAGTTCTGGTAACCTCGATGAAGACTACGGCACCACCCTTTCGCTCATGCTGGGTCACCTGATGATTGCGAAGGAATTGATAGCGGCCGGGGAGTATTCCCAAGCGGAACCCCATGTTGGTCACCCTGTGGAAGAACTCTATGGCGCTATTGAGGGTCAATTAGGCGATCGCAATGTCGCAGATTTTAAAGATGTGTTAAACAGTGCCCACGACTTGATTAAAACGGCGCCGGAATCTCCAGAACTGGAAACTCAATTGGACGCCTCGATCCAGGCCATTGACGAAGCCCTGGCGGCCCTAGGCAATGAAACTTTGCAATCCTCTGACTTTGTCTTGGGCATGATGAACAATCTCCTCCAGGTAGCTGGGGAAGAATATGCGGCGGCGATCGCCAATGATCAAATTGTGGAGACAGTGGAATACCAAGATTCCCGTGGGTTTGTCCTCCATAGTGAAATGCTTTTTGAGCAAATTGCCGATCAACTCAGTCCAGACGCCCAAGCTGAGATTACCAAAGCAATGACAGAACTGAAAACAGCTTGGCCGACGGTCATTCCCCCCACTACTCCGGTTAAGACTCCCCAGGAAGTATTGGGTTTAATCGTTGAAATTGAAGCTGCCAGTAATAGCTAACCCCGCATTGCCATAGGTATTGTTGATGATTGCCCCGGTTCTCTGGGGTTATTATATTGTTTTGGAGAAGCAGATGTTTTTTAAAATTCCCCAGGTTCTTAGCCCCGCAGCCCTCCAGGAAATCACTGCCACCCTGACCCAAGCAAAGTTTATAGACGGCAAGCTCACCGCCGGTTGGCACGCGAAACTGGTTAAACAAAATCAGCAGTTAGCAAAACATACACCGACGGCTAAGGCTCTGGAACAGCAAATCCGACAAGCCTTCCAGGACAATGCCCTCTTTCAAACGGCAATCCAACCGAAAAGCATTCATACTTTGCTATTTAGTCGCTACGAATCGGGGATGGCCTACGGTCGCCACACAGATAATGCCCTGATGAATGGGATGCGCTCGGACGTTTCATTTACCCTGTTTCTCAATGAACCGGACGAATACGAAGGGGGGGAGCTGGTGATTGAAGGAGCTGATGCGGAACAAAGTTACAAATTGTCGGCGGGAACGGCGATCGCCTATCCTTCCACATCCCTCCATCGGGTTGAACCCGTCACCCAGGGCAAGCGGTTAGTGGCAGTGGGCTGGGTACAGAGTTGGATTCGGGATGCCCAAAAGCGAGAGATCCTATTCGATCTGGAGGTCACTCGTCGGAGTCTTTTTGCCCAAAGCGGTAAAACTACAGAATTTGACCTGCTATCCAAAAGTGTTGCCAACCTCCTACGGCTCTGGAGTGAGTAAACAAACTCACCAAGATTTTATTGAAAATAAATATCAATACTATTGACGAGATTTCCAAGTGTCGATACACTCTATTTAATTCAAATAAGAATTATTTTCATTAAAATATTCCATGAAAATTATCCACTCCTGCGGTACGACCGACATTACCCAGCAGCTCCGCCAAGATAGCCAAGCCCCAGAGCAATCCCAAGGTAGACAGCCCCATACGGCTCCTGATCTTGCCCAATATTATTTAGCGACCCTCAGTTTAGACCATGCTTTAGCGGAGTCCTGAGGGCTGGGCAAGATATTTCGTTAAAACCACTGTATTTTCTCGGTATAAAAAAATGATTGATTTCTTTTACTTTATGTTTGCGGCTTGCCTCGGTTTTTCGCCAGTTGATGCGGAATCACCCCGCTAGCATTCTTGCCAACTAGACTCCACAAAAGACGATCTCCCTTGCAGACTTTTACGAAAACGATTATCATTGTTGTTTTCGTAAATTGAGTGTGTAGAGAATTTTGTAATGCACTCAACCCAAGGATTCGCTGCAGCGAGTTTAAGGTCTCTCATGGGACTTACCCAACGGCGAACACACTCAGCCTGCCCGTGTTTGCGTTAGATAAACCATTGTTGTAGAAGGATGCGATTCCCAATTGAGACGAAAGCTTGATCGACACTGTTTCTTAACTTGCTCAACATACCCGCCTCTTTTTTTTGATGTACCCCAAGCGGATAGCGTGTCAGTCCGCTCTTGTCGCCTTGGTACTTCCATTTCTACCAGTATGGCGATCGCCGCCAGTCTACTTTCTCCACAGAGGTTTATCTCCTCTTAATTTGCTTATAGTGAACTGATAATCGAACAAAAATGATTATGATTATCATTCTGGGTTTGAGTTCACCGTATAATCTTGTCCCTATCTGAATCCTTTTATCTAATCCTTGAGGTCTTTTGATAATGCTTTCACTAAAAAAAATATTTTTGCCGGGTCTATTCCTATGGGCATTCCAGGCTACTTCCGCACAGGCACAAGTCTTTGAAATCATTCATCCTGATGTAGATAAAGGTAAGTTCAAGCTTGAAGTACTGTCGGGGGTTACCCTTAGCGAAGTAGAAGACGGTGAAGAAGCAGCTGCCTTTGAATTTGCTCTTGGCTATGGAGTCACTGATTTCTGGAAACCCACTTTTGCTATTGAGTTAGCAGATATCGAAGGCGGGAACTTAGAGGTTGAAGGCATTGAGTTCACTAACGTGTTCTTGTTTACGACAGGTGAAGAAGAGCATGGCCATGACGACGATGATGAAGATCATGGTCATGGACACGGCGGTGCCTTTGGCCTTTTTGCAGGGCTTGAAATTCCCAATGAAGGTGGTATTGATGAAGGTGCCCTTGAAATTGGCCCTATTGGAGAAGTCACTATTGGAGACATTAACCTTATTGGCAATCTCATAGTTGAGGTTCCTTTCAAAGACGAAGATGTAGGGTTGGCTTATGCTTTCGGTGCTTCTACCTCTGTCAGTGAATCAGTTACATTAGGAATCGAAGCCTATGGCGAATTAGAAGGATTTTTCGGCGGAACAGAAGAGCAATCCCACTTTATTGGCCCTGCGGCTTATTTTGAGACTAGCCTCGGTAAAGACCGTGTACTTGAACCAAGAGTTGCTTTGTTGTTTGGACTGAGTGAAGATGCACCGGATGCAGTGTTATCGTTCAACTTTGAAATGAAGTTTTAGGCGGCAATCATATATTCAATCTTTGAATATGGGGTTCGTATTCCCTCGCTAAAAAACTTTTCCTCACCCTTGATGTAGTGGCTAGAATTTATGGCTAGCCGCTTTTTTTGTTTGAAATTCATTTACGATGGTCGGAATTTTGCCTGTGGTCGATCCAGCGGCGATCGCCTCGGCATCAGCAAAAATAGCGGCGGCGATCTGGGGTTGGGCCTGGCTTTCAAAGAGATAGCCTAGTTGATTGAGCACCGTAACTTGGGTCTGTACGTCCTGGCGATCACGGGCAAGGTGGAGTTGTTGCCGCAATATAGTTTCCGTGGCAGGGAGATTAGCTTGGCTCAGATAGGTATCGGCAAGGGCGGTGAGGGTGAGATTAACTTGATCCCAAGTGCGAAAATGACGATAAATGACTTCGGCTCGGTGCCAGTGCCAGAGTGCTTTTTCCCAGTCACCTTCTTCTCGAGCCTGTTGGGCTAGTGCGAAATGGCGATCGCCATCCTTGGGTTGGAGAAATTTTTGTTCAGCATTCTGTTTGCGCCCCTGACCAAAGGTCGGTACAGTCCCTAAAACCCCCACCGTTCCCAGGCTCAACAATAAACAAAGGGTCAGCCAAAAGGGAAACATAACAGTCCGGGACGAGGCAGGCGATCGCATAAATGATTTAATTCCTCAAACAATCCAAAAACGACACAGAAAACAAAGTCTCTCCATCTTAGCGGCAAATTCCAGCCCTTCCACGGCCCGCCAAGGCAAAAAAAGAGGTAAAGAATTTTCTTCCTTACCCCCATGGCTGTTTAAAGTTACGGACAAATTAAATTACAGCATCAACCTAGGCAAAACCTTTTCCACGGTTTTCTGAGACCATACAAAAGCAATTTTCCACCTGTTGCCGCAGGGTTTCTTCATCGAGATTTTGACCAATTAAAACAAGCTGATTCTTCTTGGTTTCCCCAGGCTTCCATTCCGAATCGTCAATGGTAAAACGCTTCCCACTGAGGTGAAACACATGGCGGAGGGGACTTTCATCAAACCACAGAATTCCTTTGGCCCGGAACACATTAACGGGCAGTTGATTGTCGAGGAAATATTGAAACTTCCGGATCGCAAAGGGTTTGTCACTCTGGAAGGAAATGGACATAAACCCATCATTTTCTAAGTGGTTAGAGTGATGGTGGTGGTGATGTCCGTGGTCGTGATCATGGTCGCATTCTGGGGTACACACATGGTCATCATGGTGGTCATGTTCATGATGATGGTCGTGGTGGTGATGCTCATGGCTATGGTGGTGGTGAGCATGGGAGTCAGATTGATCAAAATACTGATCTGACTCGAAGAGGCCCACACTCAACAACAGCGGTAAAGGCACCTCTGATTTTTGGGTGCGTAGAATCCGAGCCCCCTCTTTGATGTCCCGAATACGAACTTCGAGGGCATCCACTGCCGCTTCATCCACCAAATCCGTTTTGTTCAGCAGAATAATATCTCCATAGGCAATCTGGCTATAGGCTGCCTCACTGTTAAAAAGATCCAAACTAAAGTTGGCGCAGTCGACAACGGTGACAATGGAATCGAGGCGAGTTAAATCCCGCAATTCCGTGCCTAAGAAAGTTAAAGCCACTGGTAAAGGATCCGCTAGGCCGGTAGTTTCAACGACGAGGTAGTCAATTTTGTCGCCACGGTCAAGGATTTTGTGGACGGCATTCACTAGGTCTTCGTTGATGGTACAGCACACGCAACCGTTGCTCAATTCCACCATGTTGTCTTCGGTGGTGACGATCAATTCATTATCAATGCCGATTTCCCCGAATTCGTTGACGAGGACAGCCGTTTTTAACCCTTCTTGGTTGCTGAGGATGTGATTCAGGAGGGTGGTTTTGCCACTACCGAGGAATCCAGTGATGATCGTGACGGGCAGACCACTTTTACTGGCTTCTAGGGTTTCAGGGGCTTCGCTACTGACGGTGGGCATAGTTTCTACTTTTTTACTCGACATAATCCTTTTCTTATCTTACAGAACTCACACCCAAAGCCGCTTCTTTTAGGATGTTCAACAAATTTCTCGGCTGAAAAAATCGCCCCCTTTAGCTATGTAACTAAAAAAGGCGATCGCCAAATTCAAATTCTTGATAAACCCTTAGATACCGAGGCGTTGGTAAACCTGATCCAGGTGGCGCAGTTGGAATTGGGGATCAAAGCAGGCTTCGATTTCACTAACAGAAAGATGCTTCGTAATGTCGGGATCTTGTTCCACATTGGCGCGGAAGTTACCCCCTTCAGTGTTCCAGGCAGTATGGGCGCAACCCTGGACGAGACGGTAAGCATCCTCACGGGTGAGGCCTTTTTCGACGAGGGCCAAAAGCACCCGCTGACTAAAGATCACGCCGCCATAGACGTTCATATTGCGCTTCATGTTTTCGGGGTACACCAACAGATTCTTCACGAGACTGATGGTTTCCCGCAGCATAAAATGCACCAGAATGCAGCTATCGGGCACGGCCACCCGCTCCACGGAACTATGGGAAATATCCCGTTCGTGCCAGAGGGCGACATTTTCGAGACAAGCCATGGCATTACCGCGCACCAGTCGTGCCATCCCCGTTAAGCGTTCGGAACGGATCGGGTTGCGTTTGTGGGGCATCGCCGAGGAGCCTTTTTGTCCTTTGGAAAAATATTCTTCGACTTCTAATACGTCGGTGCGTTGCAGGTTACGAATTTCCACGGCAAACCGTTCAATGGTGGCAGCAAGGACTGCCAATTGGTTCATGTAGTTGGCGTGGCGATCGCGGGAGATGACCTGAGTGGAAGCGGTATCGGGATCGAGGCCGAGTTTTTGACAAGCTAAGGCTTCAACCCGGGGTTCAATGTTGGCATAGGTGCCCACTGCGCCAGAGATTTGACCAACGGCAATTTCCTTACGGACGGCCACAAGGCGATCGCGATTCCGGAGCATTTCAGCGAGCCAACCGGCCAATTTAAACCCAAAGGTCATCGGTTCGGCGTGGATCCCGTGGGAACGACCGACCATGACGGTGTAGCGGTGCTGTTGCGCTTGATAACGGATCGCTTGGATCAGTTCTTCCACACAGGCCAGGATCAGATCTAAACTGTCCACCATCTGAATCGCGAGGGCCGTATCCAACACGTCGGAACTGGTCATCCCAAGGTGAATATAACGACCCGCATCGCCCACATATTCATTGACGTTGGTTAAAAAGGCGATGACGTCGTGGCGCACTTCCTTTTCGATTTCGAGTACCCGCGCCTCATCGAATTGAGCCTTAGCTTTAATTTCTTCGACGGCTTCCTTGGGGATATACCCTAACTCTGCTTGGGCTTCACAGACGGCAACTTCGACTTTGAGCCATGCCTTAAGTTTTGCTTCATTTGTCCAGAGATTTCCCATTTCAGGGAGGGTATAACGTTCAATCACGAGTGGTGCCGCAGAATACAACCTAGCTATTCTACAAGGGGTTGTTCCCATTGTGGCAACGTTTTTGTGGGGGACTCCTCCCGGGCGATCGCCTTTAAAAATCCTGAATATAAATGATTTATCCGTAATTTTGGCCGGCCGAAAACAACATCCTCCAGGTTTTATATCGTTAACATTTGGATAGAACCCAGGCCAGACCTCGATAAAATATGAGTAGGAAGCGCCACAGCATAGGAGTCTTTTGAGTTTCTGTCTGTATATCTTATTGGCGCCACTTGGGTGAGGATGAACAGTTTAGAGCTGCAACTCGATATCGACCTACGGCAAATCATTGTAGCCATTGAAACAGCCGTTTCTTTGGTGGGAATGGATGACACAAACCACGGTAAGCGGGTCGGTTACATGGCCAGTCGTCTCTGCCAGGAGCTGGGCTTTAGTGAGGCTGATACTCAGTATGCCTTTGAGCTAGGACTCCTCCATGACTGTGGTGTGTCTACGGAGCAGATGCACGCCAATTTGATTAATTATTTCGACTGGGATAATGCCTATCTCCACTGCGAAACCGCCTACGCCCTCCTCAAGGATTTTGAGCCCCTCGCAAAATTTGCCCGGCCCATTCTCTATCATCACACCCCCTGGGAAAAGCTGAAAACCATGGATGTCAGCCTGTTTGATAAACGCATGGCCAACATCATTTTTTTGGTGGATCGGGTAGATGCGATCGCCGCAAGCCATTACAACAACGACATCCTTCTGTTCCGCACCGAAGCCCTGGGGATTATCGAACAATTCAAAGGCCGTTATTTTGATCCCGCCCTGGTGAATGCCTTTCGAGAATTAGTCCGCACCGAAGCCTTTTGGATATCCCTCAAGGATCGCCATATCACCCGCTATGTCTGGGACATGGAACAGTTGGGGAACAATCGCCCGCTGACCCTAGGCCAACTCAAACACCTCTCCCTAATCCTGGCCTACGTGGTTGACCAAAAAAGTCCCTTCACTGCCAAACATTCTGTCCTTGTGGCCGATTTGGCTAAATATCTCGCCACGGTCTATGGTTTCTCCCCGGAGCAATGCGCCAAGATTGAAATTGCCGGCCTCCTCCATGACCTCGGAAAGCTGCATATTGCCGATGCCATCCTCGACAAACCCGGAAAACTTACCGAAGCGGAACGGGCAATTATGAATACCCACAGCTACGAAACCTACGAAATTTTGCGCCACATTAAAGGCCTAGAAGAAATTGCCCACTGGGCCGCATACCACCATGAAGGCTTGAATGGCATTGGTTATCCTTTCCATCCCTTGGCCCAAAGTTTAACCACGGAAGCGCGAATGATTGCGGTGGCTGACGTGTTCCAAGCCTTGGTTCAAGATCGCCCCTATCGTTCTGGGATGTCCTTGGAGCAAGCTTTAGGCATCCTTGATGAAATGGTTGATAGCGGCAAGTTAGATTTTCTAATTGTGAGCCTCGTCCACGAACACCGCGACCATTGCTATCAGGTTGCAAAGGGCGAGGGAAAATATGCAGATGGGTTTTATGTCACTTCAACAAACCACAATGGACAGCCGCAGGGATTAAGCCTAAAAGTTTAAGATCATCGGCATAATTCAACCCCAGCATTCAAAAACATTCTGAGCCAGGTACCACTAGAAAATCTTGGTGAAAACTAAAGAGGGGACAGTTTACTGGTTGGTGAAAAATTCCCAGAGGATTCGGGGCAGTTCAATAATCTGCTCGATCACTTGGCCTGAACGAATACCGAAAACGATCTGTAGCAACAGAACGATCACCGCAATGGTGACCGCGGTCTGCACACTGGTCTTAACAATTTTGAGAAAGGCCGCAAACACCAGCCAAGAAATAATCAGAGCCGCCACAATCACAATAATTTCAACGGGCATCGCTACTTAGTTCTCCGGAAGGCAGAATCAACAATGGCATCATCCTAGGGCAAAAGGGAGCATTGATTTAAGGTTCTGCTTGGTTAAGACGTTTTGCATCAGCAAGCCAGCGATCTTCGTCGGAACTATCCTTGGCGATCGCCAAATAACTGTGTTCTGTTCGATCAACGATGAGGATTTTGTCCCCCCGCAGCGGTGTTACTTCGGCCCAATGGGGCAAACTCACGGGGATGGTCACCAAATTGCGCGCTGCATCATAAACATCTCCCTGGCCTACTTTGCCAGCGGTGTAGTGGGGTAAATTCTTAGAAGCAACAATGCCTACGCAACCAATGAGGCGATCGCCACTGACATCTTCCCCAAAGGCAGCAAATACTTTCCCCAGGGGATAGGCCAACAGCTTACCAATCCACAAGGCGATCGCCCCACTGCCAAAAAAGACCACAATCCCCAAAAATCCCGTCGGTGTTTGCCAGGCAACATTCAGCATCCAGCCAAACAGACCCCACAAACTTAAATCCGTTGCCAACAACAACATCAGCGGTGCTTGGCCAAACCCAAACCACGACAACACCGACCAGACACCAAACCCATCCCCCTCTACTTCACCGTTAGCATCCCCATCGAGATCGCCGTCCACCTCCGCATCAATGTCGGCATCCACATCTAAATCAGTATCCATGTCCATATCGTCATCCCCTCCCCCGGAGAAAATGACAAAGAGATATAACAGCACGCCACTCCCTAAAAGCACCCAATAGCCCAGGTTTGAGGGATCAAAGATCATCGGTGCACACTGCCTAATTTAGGTAAATACAACGGGCCCATCGGTTACTCCTGTTCATCAAAAATCATTAAGGCGATCGCCCCCACAATCCAGGGATACTAGACCCTACTTACCAAACTTTTGTTGCGCCCGCATGACCAGTTCCGCAGTAATTTCTTCGACTTCTTCTTCCCGCGCCAGTTCTTCGATGGTTTGTCGAGCCTGGGAACGGGCATAAAAAGGAATATTTTTGTACTTTATCTTTGCTTCTTCTGTCCAGGGAATTTCGTCAGGAAAGCTGGAATAGTTCATAACCATGGCATCTTGAAGGGATTTTTCGATAATAGCAAGGATTTATGGGGTTAAGAGCGCTAAAAGTTCGATTTCGTTAAGTTCTTTAATACCTAATTGGCGGGCCTTTTCCAGTTTTGATCCAGCATTTTCTCCCGCCACGAGATAATCGGTGCTTTTACTCACAGAACCCGTAACTTTTCCCCCAGCGGCTTTGATTTTTTCGGCTGCTTCAGTGCGCTTGAGGGTGGGTAAAGTGCCTGTAATCACGAAGGTTTTACCGGCGACTTGCTGATTGGTTTGGGCTGAGATTACCCGGCTTTGTTCAAAGGTGAAGCCAACGGTTTGTAATTTGACTATGAGTTGTTGATTGCCCTCGACTCGGAACCAATCGACAACGGCCTGGGCAATCTCTTCACCGATGCCATAAACCCCTTGCAGTTGGGCGAAGGTTGATTGTTGCAACTGATCTAAGGTCGGGAAATTTTGGGCGAGAATTTCGGCATTGACTTTCCCCACAAAGCGGATTCCTAAACCGTATAAAACTCGGGCGTAGTCCTGATTTTTGGAATTGGCGATCGCCTTGGTTAAATTTTCTGCGGACTTCTGACCCATGCGGGGGAGCACTTGAATCTGTTCTACGGTGAGATCATAAATATCAGCAATGGAGTGCACGAGACCATGCTCGATTAAAAGAATCACATTTTTTTCCCCTAAACCTTGGATATCCAAAGCATCCCGGCTGGCCCAATGGACGAGGGAACCCCGCAGAATCGCTGGACAGGAACTATTGACGCAGCGGGAGACTGCTTCCCCGGCAGGACGTACCAAGGCAGAACCACACTCGGGACAATGGCGAGGAAATTCATAGGGGATGGTCTTATCCGGCCTTAAATCTGGTAGAACCCGCAATACTTCGGGAATAATCTCCCCTGCTTTGCGAATCACCACCGTATCGCCGATTCTGATATCTAGCTCTTGAATGCGGTCTTCATTGTGGAGGGTGGCCCGCTGTACCGTTGTCCCCGCCAGTTGCACCGGTTCCATCACGGCCATGGGGGTGACGGCCCCTGTCCGACCAACATTAACAATGATGTCTTTAACAACCGTGGGGGCTTCCTCGGCGGCATATTTTAAGGCGATCGCCCAGCGGGGAAATTTTTGGGTAAAGCCTAGTTCGCTTTGGAGGTCAAAGTCATTGAGTTTCACCACCGCCCCATCGGTGAGATAGGTTAGTTTTTTGCGGCCCTCATCCCATTTTTCAAAGTAATTTTTTACCGCTGCTAAATCGGGGCACAGTTCGCGGTTGGGATTCACCCGAAAGCCCATGTGCTTAAGTAACTCGAGGGCTGCCCATTGGGTTTGGGGTTGCGTCTCGGGATTATCCTCAGGCAGATGGAGCGTATAGGCAAAAAAGTCTAATTTCCGCTCGGCCACAATGCGCGAATCTAGCTGTCTCAGGGTACCGGCGGCGGCGTTTCTGGGGTTAGCAAACAGATTTTCACCAGCCTTTGCCCGTTCCTGGTTGATTTTGTCAAAGGTATCAAGGGGCAAAAATGCTTCCCCCCGCACTTCCACCACCGGGGGCGGATTATCAAGATTTAACCGTAGGGGAATGGTGCGAATCGTCCGAATGTTTTGGGTGATTTCTTCCCCGGTTATTCCATCGCCCCGGGTTGCCCCCCGCACTAAGAGGCCATTTTCATAGGTTAAGGCGATCGCCGATCCATCGATTTTCAGTTCGCAGACATAACCAGAGTGATGAGGTATTTTCCCAGCTAGGGCCCGTTGCCACCGTTGTTCCCACTGCTGCAGTTCCCCAAAATCAAAGGCATTCTCCAGGCTGTAGAGGGGAATGTTGTGCTTGACGCTGGTGAATTGGCTGGCCGGTTGATCGCCAACGCGCTGGCTGGGGCTGTCGGGGGTAATCAGTTCAGGATGTTCTGTTTCCAGGGCCACCAGTTCTCGGTAAAGCTGGTCGTAGACGGCATCCTCCATGAACGGATCATCGAGGACATAGTAAGCGTAGGCCGCTTTTTGCAGTTGCGATCGCAGTTGGGCAAGGCGGGTTTTGATGGCGTCGGACATGGATTTGGGGGAGAAAATTGCCGCTTGAAATTATAGGCGATCGCCTTCTCGATGACCTTATTCCGTCGCCTTTGCCGGGGGCTTTGAGGTCCCTTCGGTTTCGGGGGGAGCCGCTTCGAGGGCCTTAAGATCCCCGGGGCTGAGGGTCGCCATTTCCTTGATTTGATCCTTATAGGTGGCAGGGGCGAGGTTAATCGCAGCGATAAAGAAGGGCTTAGCAGCGGCCTCGTTCCCCTGTTCTTTGAGAACCATCGCCTTAGCAAGGACAGGCCGAAAATCCGTTTTGTTTACCTTTGCGGCTTGGTCATAGATGGCGATCGCCTCGCTGAGGCGTTTTTGGGAAACGTAGATTTGGCCCAGCATCAACTGAATAGAAGTAACCTTTTCTGGGTCAATTTCAATGGTTTTTTCCTCTGTGAGCGTTCCCATATCCTTAAGGGTCGTTTGGAGCAGTTCGATGGCTCCCTCGGGACGATTTTGGACGAGCAAAAGATCGACCATCCCCTGGAGGGCGTTGATGTGGGTAGGATCCGCCAGGAGAATTTTTTTGTAGGTGGCGGCGGCCCCTTCGTAATCTTTGGTTTCCTGTTTCACCTGACCCAATAGCACCAGGTAATCAGGGTTATCACTATGAATTTTCGCTAAACCCTCAAGGGCGATCGCCACTGTCCCGAGGTCATTGAGTTTCAAGCTCGTCTCCAAGAGACCCCGTAAAGCCTTTTCGTTGCCAGGCTCCTTTTCTAACCAGATTTCATAACTTTGTTGGTCTTTTTCAAGGAGGGCAATGGTTGGATCAACGGTTTGCTGGGGTTGGGCCTTGGCCACCGCTGCCGTCCGTCGGGCGACCATCCATTGGTCAACCTTGGGCATTAGGAGGAGTCCCCCCGCCAGGAGAAAAAGCAGTCCGGAAAGGCCATAAACCCAGAGACGGGGACGATAATATTTTTCGATGATGTTGCTCGCCATGGCTATAAATGGGGGGGAAAGAACAGGATAAAAACCGAATGCGAAAGACTGACCGAGGAAATGGTTGGCAAAATTTTAGCTAAATTTTACTGGTTTATCACCACGGCCACACCATTGAGTACAATAGGCAGGCGCTGAACGTCTTTATCTTTTCTGATTAAACCCTAGATCTTATGATCAGAGGCGTTAGGCTTTTTTGACCTTTTCCGTGATGGCGATCGCCCACCGATGCCATGGAGATCTGATGGCAGACTATCTGCTATTGGAGCGATCTTTTATTTTTTGTTAGCCCACCTAGAAAGCATTAGATAAACCCGTGTCTGAATCTACCCACCCCCTATCTTCTCCCGTCACGCCTTCTAGCGAAGACCAGGAAGCCACCCAAAAAATACGGCAACATCCCATTCCCCCAGCCAGCCATCCCCGTCAGTACCGAGCCATTGGGATTGTACGTGGTAAATATACCCCTGAGGATCCGGAACTCATCAGTAAGGGGGCAATCGCCACGGCAGACGGCGACATCGAAGCAGTATTGTTGGGCCGTGTGATCAGTTTGATCAAAAATCACATTGATCTCGATCAAGAACACGTGTGGGTGGTCTATCCCCGAACACGCCAGGATGACAATCACCTCCACCTCCAGATCCTCGGCATTTGGGAACCGGAAACCCTTGATGACCCCGACGCCCTCACGGAATCCATTCCCACCAGTGACCAAGTAGAAGACGGTTATTTTTCGATCCGGGGCCAGGTGGTGTTCTACGATGCCGAGTCCAAAAAAGTCATTGTTAAAATTCGCCAATCGCCGAAAAAGCCAGGGGAAAAGCCCAAATTTTTCAAAATTCAACTGGTAGGGGCCCTGCCGGAGCGGCCTGTGAACCATTTCTATGACCTCCAGGCGAAGCTCCTAGATCAGGTGCTGATGATTCAAACCTGTGAAGATATGGGCTATGTGGGCACTCGTCGCAAGGGCGGTAAACCCAGTCCTGGCAGAAAACCCTTTAACCGGGATAAGAGCAAGCCAAGACCCGTTGGCGATCGCCCCAGTGAAGGTCATTCTGAAGCCACTGTGCGGGCCCGACCGGTACCCCGTCCCAAACCCAAGGATAGTGAAGGTTAAGATCCCATAACTGGCAGGCTAACTTCCCGGCTCCCCCTTTGATGACACAAGATCATTGGGGGGTTTTTCTTGGCTGAGGCTAGCAAGGGTATCAAAGGCAAATTTTTGCACCAGGGTAGTGAGGGATTGGGCGATCGCCTCGGCTTCGGGAGGCAACTGGGCAATGAGATTTTTTAACTGTTGGGCTCGGGCGGCAAGGGCAGCTTGGTGGAAGGCGGCTAACCAATCGGGGGCAAAATCCTGGAGCATCTCTGGGGTCAGGGAGAGAGTTGCTGTTTCGTCGATCTGAGGAGGATAGAGGGTGAACTGAGGCAAGAGGGCTGAGGTGTCACAGAGCAGCTCAAAGGAAAAACAAGACCCTACTCCGGGTTGACTGCTAACGACGATTTCACTACCCATCAGGTTGACAAATTTTTGACTGAGGGCCAACCCAAGACCACTACCTTGACCAAGGCGATCGCCAGCTTCGAGTTTGACAAAGTTGTCAAAGAGTTTGGCAAAATCTACCTCTGCAATCCCAATCCCGGTATCAATAACGCTAAACCGTAGGCATAGGGGGTCTGGGCTGAGGGTGGTCACGGTCAACTGGATATGGCCATATTCAGTAAATTTCAGAGCATTGTTCAGGAGGTGGAGCAGTACGGAGTGGAGTTTAGGTTGGTCGGCATTGATATAGCGGGGCACCTGCTCATCCCAGACGATCTCCAGATGGAGCTTTTTATGCTGCACCTCTAGGGCATACATGTGCCTGAGGTCATCAAGGAGGGCATGGAGATTAAACAGATTTTGGTTGAGCTGGAGGGTGCCTTTTTCGAATTTAGCGAGGTTGAGAATGTCATTGAGCAGGGCCAAGAGGTGTTTTCCAGAACGATGGATGATATTTAGATATTCCTGCTGTTCTGGGCGCAGATTTGATGAGCGCTCGAGCACTTGGGTAAAACCAAGCACGGCATTGAGGGGGGTGCGCAACTCATGGCTCATGCTGGTGATGAATTGATTTTTGGCATGGTTGGCGGCTTCGGCCAGTTCTTTGGCAATTTCTAACTGTTTATTCGCCTGGTGCCGTTGGTGGTAGTTGTAGATTAAGTTGCCGGCGATCGCCAAAATATCCGCATCCTCTTTCGACCACTGGGGAGCATCGGACGCCGTAGAAGAGCATTCAATATAACCCCAGGGTTGTCCCGCTTGGTCTTGGATGGGGATCCAGAGAACGGCCTTGACTCCGATCTGCTTGAGAAAAGTCTGTTCGGCGATTGCCTCTGGGGGGAGAGGATGATCTCGATTGAGGGTAATGGGTTGTTGCCCCTGCCACCGTTGAAGCCACCAGGGATAGGGACTGAGATCAATAATTTTAAAAGCCTCATCTAGGGCCAGATCAGGAGTTGCACTCCAGGCCACGAGCCGTTCCACAGCATTTGTTCTGGGTCGACTCAGCATGACCGACATCCGATCCGCCTGGAAAGTCTGCCCCAGCATTGCCAATACCCGCTGTAAATCTAAGTCTGCCTCCACAATCATCAGGTGGGAGATATCTGCTAATAGGGTCTCGAGGGTCAGGCGGTGGCGGAGGGTGGCATCAAAGTTTTTGCGTCCCGTAATATCCATGGCAAACCCTTCGATGATCAGTTCACCTCGGATTTCCCGCACGCTAAAGGAGCAGTCATAAAACCAGTGCCAATGCCCCCCAGCGTCACGGATACGGTATTCCACTTCAAATTTTTTCCTCGTTCCCAATTCCCCTAAAAGTTGATCGACTTTTTCGAGATCCTCTGGGTGGATAGAATCATGCCAAAGTTCAGGATGGGCTAAAAGAAATTCTGGAGTATAGCCGAGTACATTCTTCAGGTGGGATGAGTAGAAAATCCCCCCCTTTTGGAGGGAATATTGATAGACGATCGCGGGAATTCCTTCGACAATATCTTGGTAACGGGTCTGACTTTCGGCAAGGGCGATCGCCGCCTGTTTATAGGCCGTAATGTCTTCGATAATGGCTAACAGGTATTCCGGTTCTCCCTGCTCGTCATAATAGATATAAGAGCAAATCACCTTCACCCAAATAATCTGGCCTTGGCGGTGGTAGTAGCGTTTTTCTAAAATGGCGCTGTTAATTTCCCGGGCGCGGAGTTGGGCGAGGGGGGCGCGACAGAGATCGAGGTCATCGGGATGGGTGATGATTTGCCACGTTAATTCCCGCAATTCGGCGGCGGTGTAACCAAGGAGGTGACAAAAGGCTTGGTTAACCAGGGCAAAATGATCGTGGTTGTCAATTTGGACGATCCCCAGGGCCGCCTGGTCAAAGATAGTTCTAAAGCGAGCTTCACTGGCGGCGAGGGCATTCATCGTCCGTTTAAAAACAGTAATGTCTTGGAGAGTGCCCGCAAACCGAATGACGCGGCCTTGGTCATCTTGAATTGGGTCAACATGTTCCACAACAATCTTTTCAAATCCCAGGGCGGTGATGATCCGATATTCAAAGCCATATAGACGTTTGCCGGTATTGAGGTCACCGAGGGCCGTTTGGATCCGGCGTCGATCCTCTGGGTGCACCATTTTAAGGAACCAGTCAAAGCTTGGGGGAACCACCTGGGGCTCAACGTCAAAGATGCGGTACATTTCGTCGGACCAAATCAGCTCATTCTGGGAAAGGCTCCATTCCCAACTGCCCACATGGGCGATCGCCTGGGATTTTGCTAGACGTGCTTCACTGGCAGCGAGGGCATTGAGGGTCTGCCGCATTTCGGTAATGTCTTGCACCGCCCCCCCGAAATAGATAGGATTACCTTGGTCGTCTCTGGTAATTTCATGGTAATCCTTGATATAGCGGGTTTCACCGGCCGGGGTGATGATTCGATATTCCGTGCTGGGACCAGGTTCTCCGGCTAAAACCTGAGCTAAAATTTTTTGGACACGATCGCGATCATCGGGGTGAATCCTGGCAAAAAAGGTCTCGGTATTGGGCTGAATTTCTCCGGGTGAAAAACCATAGATCCGGAAAGCTTCCGGTGACCAGTAGGTTTGATTCTTGGCGATATCCCATTCCCAGACCCCAATATTGGCGATCGCCTGGGCTTGGGCGAGACGGGCTTCACTGGCGGCGAGGGCTTGGGTGCGTTGGTCAATGAGGCTTTCGAGGTGGGTTTGGTATTGTGTGACCTGCTCGGCAAGGTGATTGCGGGTTGTGACATCGGTGAGCACCACCAAAATGCGCGAAAAATGATCCGTTTGCTCACAGATGGCCGAAAGTTCTACCTCCAGGATTTCCCCATTGGCTTTGATGAGTTGGTAGGCTTGGTCTGCGATTTTTTCCTGGGCGCTCAAGGCAGGAAAGAGGCGATCCTGGGCATCCTGGCGGGAGGTCGGCACCAAAAAATCCGTAAAACTGCAGCCAATCACATCTCTTCGGTCGTACCCCAACACTTGAAGCCATCGGTCACTCACGGCAATGATCATTCCCGTTGCATCCATCGAATGCAACATGGCGGGGGTTTTTTCATAGTATTGAATTGCCTGTTGGTTAAGCTCCTTGGCGATCGCCTTTTTTTCGGAAATATCAATAATTACCCCGTCGAGCCAAAGTAAATTTCCCTGCTCATCAAAGACCCCCTGACCCCGTTCATCGACCCATTTTATGGAGCCGTCCCGATGTCTGAGGCGATATTCCAGGGCAAAGGGCTTTTTCGCCTCTACTCTCTGGTTAATCGTTTTTAGAACAAATTCTCGATCCGCCGGATGGATTAAATCGACAAAAAGGCGATCGCCCCCTGGAAAAAAATCGATTGCCGGGTATCCCACCAGCGCTTCAATGGCCTCACTAAAGTACATTCCGTGCCATTCTTTGGTGTTGAGACAGCGATACACTGTCCCAGGTATATTCTGGATGAGCGTTTGCAGCCGATCTTTCCGTTCACTATGACAGATTAGGGGCGCCGACCAAGTTACGGATTTAGCCGCAATTGTCCGCAGGATAGCCCGCAGCACATGGACCAAAAGGGGCCCTGTCACCTCAGACCACAACAGGCAATCCACGACCCCCAAACGTAAAATTTCATCCCGCACCGCACCGTCATGGGTAATCCACAACCATGGCCCCTGGCCCACGAAATCTATATGGGTAAGCAGATAAGAAAGAGGGCCGTCACTAATTCGAAGATCATACTCTTCAGTAGTTTGTGGGGATTGCTCTGTGGCCAAATCTAGCCAAACCAACTCCAAGACCAACCCCGATTCCATCCTGAGCAAGGTCTGAAGCCGATGATAGACTTCGATTTCTTTTGATAAAACGGCAATCTTGTAGTGGGACTTAACCATAGGCCAGGGAGCACTGTGGCATTTTTAAAGGAAATCTGTTTATCTTGACGGAGGGACCCTGGGCGGCAACTCCCCGGCACCTTTTTAATATTGAACTGTTTTTTCGCAGAATCGTGGATTATCTTCAGCTTTTTCAGCACACAGAACGGCAACGGGTCAGTGATGATCACAGGACAACCATTGCGCCCCAAAGCCTCACACGCCCTCTATTGGTGTTGATCCTATCTCAACTCGGGGATTTTGATAGCCTTGAATATGCCTGGTGGCTGCAAAAAGAGGCGGATCTCTGTCGGCGGGTTGATCTTGATTATGTAGCGGTGGGCATTGGCGATCGCCGTTCCGGTCAGAAATTTTGTGACTATACCGGTTTCCCCCCAGAAAAATTGTTTATCGATCCCAATGCAACTCTCCATCAAGAATTAGATCTATATCCGGGTTTAACCTGGAAAATCCCTGGACTTAAAGCGGGTCAAAATGCCTGGGTAAACTTAATGTTGATGTGTGCGGGAATTGGCAGTCCGGGCACATTGCGAGAGGTATTTCGGGGCTACACCGGCGATAAAAAAGCGCCCCAACTGTTTGCCGATGATGAAGTAGTTAAAGCGCCCCCTTTACCAGCCCTCAAGGGAGAATTTTTCGCGGCGGCTGGGGGAAAAGGATTTCAGCGGCCCTTGGAATTGGCAACTTTACGCCTGCGGAATATGGCCGAGGTTTTGGGGAATTGGTCGACCTATGTCCCCGATGCCCAATACATGACCCAGCGAGGCGCCACCTTTTTGTTTAATGCTGATGGTACGCTGCAATACAAGCATCTCGACCGCAATATTTTGGGGTTCGCCACAAATATGAGCCGCCCTCTATCCTTCCTAGAGAGCCTGCCCGAGGTGCAACGGATCCCTTAGATGCATTATCAGCTTCGGTTTGCTCCCTACCGTCGTCCCTTTAAAACGCCCCTGCGTACCCACCATGGTCTTTGGACTGTGCGGGAAGGGATTATTCTGTCGCTCCGGGATGCAACAGGACAGATAACCCAGGGGGAAGTTGCGCCTCTACCTTGGTTTGGTACGGAAACCCTAGAGGAGGCGATCGCCTTTTGTGAGTCTTTGGGAGGAAAAGTCACCAGGAAGCAAATTGCCACCATTCCCGACACGCTGCCGGCCTGTCAATTTGGCTTTGAGACTGCTAGTTTAAATCTTGCCAATCCCAAAAATTTAGCACCACTGCCCCCCACTAAATTTTGTCAGCTCCTAAGGCGATCGCCCACCCTCTTCCAAGACCTACAAACTTTTCTCAAGGACGGTTACCGCACCTTTAAACTCAAAATTGCCCTGGATGACCCCGCCCCAGAAATCGACCTCTGCCAACAAATCCTGGAAACCTTACCTGTCGATGGTCGCTTACGTCTTGATGCCAATGGTGGTCTGACCCTAGACCAAGCTAAATCTTGGCTCGATTGGGGGGAAACCCACGAAAAACTAGAATTTATCGAGCAACCCCTCGCCCCTGAACATTTTCTAGAACTATTAAAGTTAAATACGGAATTTAAAACCCAAATCGCCCTGGATGAGTCCGTTTCTCAGCTTGCTTCCCTAGAAACTTGCTATGACCAGGGTTGGCGCGGTGTCTTTGTGATCAAATTGGCGATCGCCGGTTTTCCGACCCGTCTCAAATATCTCTGTCAAACGAAAAAGCTAGATTTTGTGCTTTCCACTGTTTTTGAAACGGCAGTCGGCCAACGGACAATTTTGAATTTTTCCCAGGATTTTATCCAGTCCCAGCGAGCCTTAGGCATGGGCGGCATCCAGTGGATTTGATGTTACGATGCGGAATATCTGTTTTTAACTCCTGTAATGATTATGAATATTGCAGATTTACATCCGAAATATGTCACAGATGCAAGCGGAAAACACACAGCAGTTATGTTACCCATCCGAGAATTTGAATCACTCCTCGAAGAACTTGAAGACCTTACTATCGTCATTCAGCAGCAACAGGAAGAAACAACGAAACATCGAGTATTTATCGGAGAAATGAACTTGGGTAGAACGCAGGCTTCCTGATTCAACAGGAACTGCATCCAACAAAACAGATGTTTTGCCGGGAGTGTCAAGAATTTTGTGTAAGCAGTGGAGAGATTAAGGGCGACCACCTGGAGACATTGAGAATAGGCCTCCTTTAGCCACTCATGCTCCTTCTTGAGATCAGGCAGAAGCCCTTGAAGATAGCCACGGGATAAACCCTTCCCAGTTGCCTGGTAAGTCTGTTGACACAAATGCAGCGCATAATTCCAGAACCAGCATGCACAACCAAAAGATTTCGCCAGGGAAACCTGTTGGTCGGCAGTAGGATAAAGTCTGTACTGATAAGCGCGGTACATTTACCTGGAAAAGAGAAGCGCGATAAACAAACCATAACCTCAAGATAAAAGCTTGCCTCATCCCCATCGAAGGGAATCGACAAGCGCGGGGTGTCTGTGTATCCCGAACCCACCAAAAGTTAAAAAATATTTACAGAAAATTTCGGGGGGGTTATTGCTAAATCGCGGCGTCATGGGATACGAGAATAACGGGGAGAGCACTCTTTTCCAGAACAGTCTGGGAGACTGAACCAATGAAGATTTGATCTAATGCTGGACGATTATGTTTTCCCATAATAATTTCATTGATCTGATATGTCTGGGCTGTGTGCATAATCACTTCTGCCACAGGGCCACTAGCGATAACAAATCGATAACGGATATCCGCAAGGTAACGTCGCGCCTGGGACTGCAATTGCTCCAACTGTTGGGGATTTTTTGTGCGGATAACATGGAGAATCACGACCTCGGCATCACTCCGGCGGGCGAGTTCTGCGGTCTTCAGCAAAATAGTTTCAGCGAGGGGGGAAGCATCCACAGCGGCTAAAAGAGTAATGGTTTGATCCAGAGAAATTTTTGTCGGATCAATATCACCCCGTTCCAGGAGCTTCGGCGCAAAGGTTGGAATCCCCAAGGCACCGAGGGGGGCTGTCACCAAAATTGATAGGGCGGATAGGGCAAGGATCGTTTCTCCCCCGGGCAGACCTTGGCTGAGGGGAATCGCCCCAATCGCTGCTTGGACAGTGGCTTTGGCGGAGTTGCCGGGCAATAAAAAGAGTCGCTCTCGCCAAGTCCAGTTACTACCTAGGGTCGACAGATACCAACCAAGCGATCGCCCCACGAGGGTCCCAATCCCCAACACAAATAGACCCACCCAGAGGGTATTCCCTAGAACATCTAATTGAATACTGGCCCCCAACAGAACGAATAAAATAATCTGGGCGATCGCCCACAAACCATCAAAGCCACCCCGGAGACGACGGGCCAGGGGCAAATCCAACTCCATCAAGAAAAACCCCAGGGCCATCACCGCCAGATAACCGGAGAAAATGGGCAGATGTTCCGCCCCAAACACCAGGAGCAGAGCCAGCCCCGCAGCGACTAAACTATCCTGCACAGCATTTTCTGTCCAGTTTTGGCGAGCCAAGAGGGAAACCAACAGCCGCGCCGCCAGCCAACCGAGGCCGAGGCCCAGCATAATTTGGGTGATGACTTGCAGAGGGAGCAGTTGTAAAGCACCGAGGCGCAACCCACCGAACAACGCCACCGCCGGCCCCGTCGTTTGGGTCAAAAAGGCCAACAGGAGGCTAAACAGCAGCAGCAACAGGACATCGGAGAGGGCACTCCCGGTCAAAATTGCGTCGGGAATTCCTTTTTTGACACCCCAACCGAGACTCTTGAGTCGCAACATCCCCGGAACAATCACCGCCGGCGATTCTGCCCCCAGCACACAACCCAGCAATAGCCCCGTCGCCCAATCGAACTGAAACACTGCCATGGCCAGCACCATAATGGTGATCGCCTCACAGATCGCGGGTAAAAAACCAAGGCGGAGGGCAACACTTCCCTGTTGGCGTAACTTGTCCCGGTCGAGGCCCAGACCCGCCTTCATCAGGATCACCATGACTGCTAGGGTGCGCAATTCAGGGGCGATCTCCCAAATTTCTGGTCCAAGGACATTCCCCACCTGGGGGCCAAGGATGATTCCCACCAGTACCATCCCCACCAAAGCCGGTATTTTCAGACGTCGGGCAATCTGCCCCCCAAAAAACCCCAGTAAAAGAATCCAAATTAGACTATCTAACATAGGCTTGAAGCGGAAGCGATCAATGCAGGATTTGTCCGAGTGACCCCTGATGATACAGCGTTTTTCTGTCTTATAAAGCGCCATAGCAACAATGGGTAAACCAATTCTGCAAGTCTTGGCTTGATACTTGTGAAAATGCGGCCTCAATGCCTTGTGCTAGGTCTGGATAAGTACGGGCTCCCCACGAACGTAAAACACTCTTGACCTTGGAGAAACAATTCTCAATCGGAGAAAAATCTGGCGAGTACGGGGGCAGGAAGAGCAGTCTCGCACCAGCCGCTTCAATATAGTCTCTAATGGCCTTTCCCTTGTGGATAGAGCAATTGTCCATAATTACACAGGCTCCTTTCCATAGCTGAGGTACTAACTGGCGATGTATGAAAGCTTCAAAAGTGAGACCATCACTATTGCCCAGTAGATTTACCTTGGTCAGTACTTTCTCAAGACTAATGGCACTAATCATGGATACTCGTTTCCCCCTTTTACTGGGGCGTTTTCCATGGGCACGTTTTCCTCTGGGTGCTCGACCCCGTAATCGAGTCAGCGCTAAATCAACCCCTGATTCATCAATAAAGATCAAGTCTTTTACTAAAATCTCCCGCACCAGTTGCCAAAATTCATATCGTTGCTGCTGTACTTGTTCTGTTTCCTTTTCATCGGGATGCAGTGTTTTTTTTGAGGGTTATGTTGAGCTTTTGGAGCATCCGAAACATTGTGGTCAGGCTAATCCTGACGCCAACGGCTTTTTCGAGAAGATCACAGAGTTCGGCTAAGGTTGCATCATTATGCTGCTTTACCAGCCGTTGCAGGGTGATGAGTTGAGTCTCATTGAGTTTAGTGGGGGTTTGTTTGAGGCGCTGCTTGGGTTGAATATCTCCTGTTTCGCGATATTGCTTAGTCAGTTTACGCACGAAACTGTAGGCAACCCGGAATTGCTCAGCAATTTGGCGCTGCGATAGTTTGCCCTCGAGATAGGTATCAATAATCTTTTGGCGTAAATCAACAGAGTAGGGTCGCACTGCAAATTCTCATGAAGTAGGTTACAGTTTTATCTTACTCGTTATCGCTTTACTAGCCCGAAAA
>JAYKIK010000121.1:0-19959 GCA_035284725.1 Synechococcus sp. | reverse complement strand
TCACAAAACCATTCTTGATAATGTCTGTGGCCTTACATTGGGGACAGTGAATTGTCATGAGCAGTATTTTTTGAAAAATGGCTTATCCTATTTTTACTTAACATTACTCAATTGAAACTCTCAATTTTTTAATGGAGTAGCCTTCGTTGTCCTGGGTGAAATATTCCTCCAAATGTTCAGCGCTTACTTCATTGCGAATGCTCTGGCTATAGTGGCCATGGGAGGCAATAATCAGGGCTTCTTGGTCGACATCGGTGGCAAATAATTTCACGGGATGAAAGCGGTGCATGGTCTTCATCACTTCATGGATGGCGATCGCCATGGAATAGGCTTCTTCCCCTGTGGAACAGGCCGCCACCCAGATCCGCAACGGTTGATCCGGTTCAAGGCCGTTAATCAGGGCCGGTAGGACTTCTGTTCTGAGCAATTCCCAAACCTCTGGATCCCGAAAAAAGCGCGTCGAACCAATTAACAGATCCTGACGGAGATGCTTCACTTCCTCCGGGGTTGTCTGCAGATAGCAGATGTATTGTTCCACGGTGGTGGCATGGGAGAGGAGCAGACGATGGACAATCCGCCGTTGCAAAGTACCGGGCTTATAACGGCAAAAATCAATGTCCTCATAGGTGCGCAGGATATCTAAAATTTGCGTCAGTTGCTGCGGTGACAGGATCGCACTGTTGCTTAAATTATCGTTGCTTTGGAGGGTTTGGGAGGAGGTATAACGGATAATGTCACACACCGCCTGGGCCAAATCCGCCGGGGATAAAATTTCATCAATCAGCCCCGAACTAATGGGACTTGTGGGCATCGCGCCAAACTGGGCGGTTTCTTCGGATTGCACCAGGGCTACTCCCCCCGCCCGACTAATGGCCTTTAAGCCTTCGGTGCCGTCCCGACCAGTCCCCGACAGTAAAATTCCGATGGTGCGATCGCCCCTTTCCCGGGCCAAACTCAGGAAGAAATGATCGATGGGGTAGTTGTTATGGTGGTTGCGATCGCGCTCAAGGATTAGCCGTTGATCCTGGAGGCGCACCCGAAAACCAACGGGCAGAATATAAACTTGATCCAGGGCGAGGGTCGTCTGATCTTCAATGGCGGCAACAGGTAAAGTCGTGCGACGCTGGAGCAATTCCACCATCATGCTCCGAAAATTAGGTGATAAATGTTGCACCACCACAAAGGCCGCACCGGGATTCGGGGGCAAATTCGCAAAAAAAGCTTCTAGGGCTTGTAACCCCCCCGCCGAAGCACCAATGCCCACAATAAAATGGGACTGGGAAAATTTATGACTTGGGGATAGGGTTGCCATGGAAGAAATTTGGAAAATTTAAGGGAAAGCTTTTTACTCCAGGATAAATTGTAAAATCAAAAAAAATTCAAAATTTCATACCTATTTAACAAGCACTCTAGGGATATTTTTTAAGCGTTGAATTACCTCTAAGAAGAAACAATCACTAAATTTTTCCCTCGATAAAATTGAGCCAAAATTATTTATTTCTAGTTTTATGAATATTGACTTTTTAAATCGAGAGTATGGCATTCCTAAGCAGGTGATCTTTGGCGATCGCCAACCGGGTTTTCCTTTGATCTCAATCAATAATGCCCACGCAACGGCGGAGATTTCCCTCTATGGGGGCCAGGTGCTTTCCTTTCGACCCCGGGAAGCAAAGGCAGATTTACTGTTTTTGAGCGATCGCAGTGTATACCAAACCGGCAAAGCCATTCGGGGCGGCATTCCCATCTGTTGGCCCTGGTTTGGGGCAGATCCAGCGGGACGAGGGCGAGCTAACCATGGTTTTGGCCGCGATCGTCTCTGGACAGTGCGTGAAACGACAACCTTAGCCAATGGCGCAACCCGGGTCATTTTGGGCTTACGGGATGATGAAATTACTCGGACAATTTGGGACTATCGCTTTGATTTGGCGATCGCTATTACCGTTAGTAAAACTCTGGATATCACCCTGACCACCCAGAACCGTGATCAAAAGCCTTTTACCTTCACCCAAGCCCTCCATACCTATTTCACCGTGGGGGATAGCCGACGGGTTAAAGTTCTGGGCCTCGCAGGGTTAGACTACATCGATAAGGTGGATCAAGAAAAACTCAAACAACAGATTGGCGAAGTGGCGATCGCCGGCGAAGTAGACCGCATCTACCAAAACACCCCGCCTCAACTGCTCATTGATGACCCCAGCCTCGAACGTCGGATCGAAATTCGCAGCCACAACAGTGCCACCACCATCGTCTGGAATCCTGGGGCCGAGAAAACTGCAACCATGCAGGATCTTTCCCCCGATGCCTACCGGGGATTTCTCTGTGTGGAAACCGCCAATGCCGGCGCTGAAACTATTACCTTAGCCGCTGATACCAGCCATACCCTGGGGGTGAGCTACCGTCTGCTTTGAAAAAAATTAGGTAATCCGACTAATCGGCGTTGACCTGCACCAAAATCACCGTCACGTTATCAGAACCCCCATTATCCTTGGCCGTTTCGATGAGATTGGCCGCTGCCTGGTCGAGGTCGTCATTGGCGCTGAGGATAAATTGAATTTCAGAATCGTCTACTTCTTCCGTCAGACCATCGCTGCATAACAACAGGCGATCGCCATTGCGTACATCCAGGGGTTCAATTTCGATCATGCTCAGATCTTTACGCCCCAAACATTGGGAAAGCACATGACGCCAGGGGTGCACCTTGGCCTGTTCCGCAGTAATGTCCCCCGATAGGACTGCCTGGGAAACCCAAGTGTGATCGCCGGTGACTTGAATGAGGGTATCACCCTGGAAGCTATACAGCCGAGAGTCCCCCACGTGGGCCCGCCAAGCGCGATCGCCTTGGAACAGCACGAGAACGACGGTGGTGCCCATATCTTGCCGCGCGGGATTTTCTAATTGATCCGCCAGGATTGCCTCATTGGCTTTGATAATGGACGTTTTCAGGAGGTTTTCTGTCGCCTCGCCGTTGTTCCAGCTCTCGTCTAAATATTGTTGGATGGTTTCTACAGTAATGCGGCTGGCCTCTTCTCCCCCAGCATGGCCACCCATACCATCGGCCACAATGAAATATCGCCCCTCGGGATCACAGTAGTAGGAATCTTGGTTGGCGGAGCGTACTAACCCCGGATCGGTCTGGCCCGTAAAGCGGCATTTCATAAGCATGGTTTTGGGAAAATCGCTGAAAAAATAGGGTGGATGAATTTAAACTTATCTAAATTTAGCTAAAATTTGCGGTTATAGCGATCCAGTTTTCTCAGGAGTCGCCACAATGTCCAACCCGGGACTAAGGCGATCGCCCCCACCACCGCCGTCGGAATCAAAAACCCATTCACAAACAACAACGTCGCCGACAAAATCAACGCACAGAAAATTAACGTGTAATTTGTCGCCAGTTGCATTCCCCCCAGTTTTCGGAGGAGTCGGTCTGATTCCTGGGCCCGCACCCGAATCCGGATATCACCCCGTTCGAGCTTGTCAATGGTATCCTCAATACGTCGCGGCAAACCAAGGGTCGATGTACTCAACTGCGCTGCCTGACGACCAATCTGGTCAATAATGCTGCTGCCACTGGGAAAATTCTCACTCATAACCTGAAGGGCGAAGGGTTGGGCCACCGCCATAAAATTAAAATCCGGATCAAGACCTTTGCCAACCCCCTCTAGGGTAGAAAAAGCCCGCATCACAAAGGTAAACGTTGCCGGGAACCGAAACGGTTGATCATAGGCAATCTCATAGAGATCATCACTAATAGCCGTGATCGATTGGGCCTCAAAGGGCTTATCCATGAAATTATCCAACATGAATTGGATTGAACGGCGTACCGGGGCAAGATCTCCCGTCGCTTCCAAAGCCCCCAGGGTGACCAGGGAATTCATCACCCGATCCGCATCCTTTTCCGTAATCCCCAACATGGTTTCCATCAAGCCCGCTTTAACATTGGCTTTAATTTCCCCCATCATGCCAAAGTCATAGAAAATCAAGGCTCCGTCAGGGCTAACCGCCAGGTTACCGGGGTGTGGATCCGCATGGAAAAACCCATCATTGAGGAGTTGTTGCAAGTAGGCCCGGGCACTGAGTTTCGCCAGTTCTTTTCGTTCCAGGCCCGCGGCTTCTAGGGCTTCATAGTGACTGATCTTAATGCCCGGCACATATTCTAAGGTCAGTACCCGAGGGGAGGCATAACGCCAGTAGACCTTTGGCACCTTGACCCAATCCATTCCCCGGAAATTTCGGCGAAAGGTATCCGCACTCCGGCCTTCCTTGAGGTAATCCACCTCCTGCCAGAGAATCCGACAACATTCATCGTAAATGCCGAGCCAATCGCGGTTTTTGCCCCACCGGGGATGATTTTGAAAGTACCAGGCAATTTTTTTAAGGATGGCCAGATCGATGGTAAAAAGCTGTTTTAAACCAGGTCGCTGTACCTTAACAACCACTTCTTCGCCACTGTGGAGTTGGGCTTTGTGCACTTGACCGAGGCTGGCGGCGGCGAGCGGGACAGGATCAAAACTGCGAAATAGCTCATTGATGGGTTTGCCCAGATCCGTTTCGATAATTTGCTTGGTTTGCTCGTAGGAAAAAGCAGGAACCCGATCCTGAAGCTTCGAGAGTTCGTTGACGTATTCTTCGGGGAAAAGATCGGCCCGGGTGGAAAACAGTTGACCGACCTTGATAAACGTAGGCCCCAGTTCGAGGAGGCTATCTTTAATCCATTTGGCCTGGATGCGTCGACGGGCGACGAGTTTTTCTTCCGTAAAGCCCCCCGCATAGGTCCATTTTTTGCTGTTGCGAATGAGCTTGAAAATGAGGGTGAGCACAAAAACCCAGATATCCAGGCGCCGCCGGGTTTTGGAATATTGACCTCGGTTCCAGCGATAGGAAGATTTGGCCCGCTCTAGGTGCGGTGCAAGGGCGACGGAATTCGGGCTAGGCACCCGGTTGTTGGCTTGGGGAGACAGAGCAGACACAAAAAAATTTGCCGATTGGATAGGGTTGTGCGGAGGAAAACTTAGGGGAATGCTGCAAAAAACGCTAGTTTTGGGCGTCGCGATATTGCTTGAGCTCTGCTTTGAGGCTGGCAATTTCGGCCCGGAGATTATCAATCATTTCCTGGAGATCGGTGGGACTGTCATCCCCATCAATGTTGATCGTGATTGGTTTGTTGCTGTTACCGGATTGGGTCGCTTCCCGTTCGGCACGGTTTTGAACGTCCTGGATAAATTCCTGTACCCACTGGTTGCGTTCTGCATCAAATTTACCGAGATCACTCAGAATATCTGTGAGGCTGTCTTCGACTCTCTCTTTGAGGACTTCGGCAAAGGCGCGACCGTAGGACAGCGCTTGGAAAATGGGGTTGTTCATGGGACGCAACATTTCTTAATGGGTTTCATGTCAGATTATATCTACTTCCCTCCGCTTTCGTCCGGTGGCGATCGCCTTAGATATCCTCTACCAACCCTTGAATTTGCCCCGGGCAAAGTATGTTAAATTAGCGATCTTTCCATTGGTCACCGATTTGAATGGTCTATGAGCAGCGAAATTAAGCAAGTATCTGGCACAGGCATCCCGCTCCGGGGTAATGATATTGACACAGACCGGATTATTCCGGCGCGCTTCCTCAAATGTGTGACCTTTGACGGTTTGGGTGAGCAGGCCTTTGCGGACGATCGCCAACAGTTAGACGGCAAACATCCCTTCGATCTGCCCCAATACCAAGGGGCCAATATTTTGGTCGTGAATGGTAATTTTGGTTGTGGTTCCTCCCGGGAGCATGCGCCCCAAGCCCTCTTAAAATGGGGTATCCAAGCTGTCGTCGGGGAAAGTTTTGCGGAAATTTTCTTTGGGAATTGCCTCGCTAATGGGGTGCCCTGTGTAACAGCGGATCGGGAAACCGTCGAAGCTCTACAAGCTCAACTCGAAGCCAATCCCCAGGCGGCGACTAAAGTTGATGTGGAAAATTTAACCGTCCATTGTGGTGACTGGTCGGGTCAAGTGAGCCTCGGGGAAGGGGCAAGACAGGCGCTCATTGCAGGGACTTGGGATAGCTGTGGTCAACTGGTGGCGAGTCAGACGGATATTGCGGCCACTGCTAAAAAACTGCCCTATTTGGCCTGGGCTTAGAACGTTATGGCCCAGTGGGAACTGTATAAGGAATTTCGGTTTGAGGCGGCCCACCAACTGCCCCACCACGATGGAAAATGTGCCCGTCTCCATGGCCATAGCTGGGTGATGCGGGTGTATCTCCGGGGCGATCGCCTCCAGGAAACAGGGCCGAAACAGGGAATGCTCTTTGATTTTGGCGACATTAAAAAATATGTCCAACCCCTCCTGGATCAATACCTCGATCACTACCATTTAAACGATTCCTTGGGGATGGAAAGTCCCACCAGTGAGGCGATCGCCCAATGGATTTACCAAGAACTAAAAAAAGTGGAGTTACCGGGTTTGGCGGCGGTGGAAATTAAGGAAACCTGTACTGCTGGCTGCATCTACACCGAAGATTGATGGCGGCGTCGTTCTACCTGGGCCTTGATTTCGGCACTTCTGGGGCGCGGGCGATCGCCATTACAGAAAATAGTGAAATTGTCCAGGCCGTCACGGTTCATTCCCTAGAACAAACGCCCCAAGGTTGGCAGGATGCCCTTTGGGATTTGCTTGCAGAGTTAAAAACGGACATCCGGAAAAACCT
Organism: Synechococcus sp.; assembly: GCA_035284725.1. Taxonomy (GTDB): domain Bacteria; phylum Cyanobacteriota; class Cyanobacteriia; order Cyanobacteriales; family MRBY01; genus MRBY01. The sequence continues at coordinate 13,271 of JAYKIK010000121.1, read as the reverse complement.
TCAGGCGATCGCCATTAACGGCACCTCTGGAACGGTCTTACTCTGTGATGCCGAGGGGGAACCCCTCACTGAGGCCCTGCTTTACAACGACGATCGGGGTCAAGCTGTTCTACCAGCACTAAAAACTTTTGCTCCACCCCAACATCTAGTCCAATCGGCCACCTCTAGCCTGGCGAAATTACTGTGGTTTGCATCCCAGGGTTTAACAACCCAAGCCAGCTATTTTCTCCATCAGGCGGATTGGCTTAGTGCTCTGCTCCATGGTCACTGGGGTCTAAGTGATTATCACAATGCCCTAAAGTTGGGCTATGACGTAGAAAAATTAGCCTATCCCGACTGGTTACAGAGCCACCCATTATTTCCCCTGTTGCCCCAGGTCAAAACTCCTGGCTTGGGAAAGCAAAAGATTCTCGCAACCGTTGCCCAAAGGTTTGATATCAATCCCCATTGTCAAATTTGTGCCGGGACGACCGATAGCATTGCTGCTTTTATCGCCAGTGATGCCCAGCGAATCGGTGAAGCGGTGACTTCCCTCGGTTCAACCTTGGTTTTGAAATTGTTAGGTGATCGCCCCGTTCAGGATCTCGCGGCGGGGGTTTACAGCCACCGTTTTGGAAATCTTTGGTTGATTGGTGGGGCCTCCAATACTGGTGGTGCCGTCTTGAAGCATTATTTTGACGCAGCCCAATTACAGCAACTCAGTGCCAATGTCGATCCCACCCAGGACAGCGGTTTAAATTATTATCCTTTGCTCAAACCGGGCGATCGCTTTCCCATTAATGACCCCAACCTGGCCCCAAAATTAACGCCCCGTCCCGCAGAACCCAAACAATTTCTCCAAGGACTTTTAGAGGGAATCGCCCGCATCGAGTCCCAGGGTTACCGAAAACTCCATGATTTAGGTGCCCCTCCGGTGCAGCGGGTATTTACGGCGGGGGGCGGTGCAAAAAATTCGACCTGGACACAAATCCGGGCCCGCTATCTGGGTTGTCCTGTGCTCATTTCTCCCCAACCGGAGGCCGCCTATGGCAGTGCCCTGCTCGCCCAAAGGGGTTTACATTCAGGTTAGAATTGGCCGCTGTCAGTCGTGGAACGCCGGATTCCAAATGGCCACATAAAGGCGATCGCCCTCGTTGCGTTTAATCTGGCCCCGATAGTTACTGGTGCGAAAGGACTGGGCACTACTGTTGCGACGATACACATTTTCTAAAGCCTGCCGTGCCTCTGGGGAACCGCCATCCGGTAGTAGACCGCTCAGGGTTTGTTGGATGACGCTGAGGGCTGTCTCTGGGGGAAAGGTGACCTCCGTCTGCGCTAAACGCCCCGTATTGTTATCGACGATGTATCCCAAACTCACCTTAGTGCCGCCATAGTTACGGTAGAGAATGGCGGTGCTATTGCCCCAAAAACCGCGACTTTGACTGGTGGGGGGCACGGGAATCACTTCCGGGATTACATCAGCAGGGGTGCCCACGGGAATATTCGGGATATCGCTGGCTTCTGGGGGAGAATCTGGGGGCGTTTCTGGGTTTGGTTCAGGAGTCGGCTGGGGTTCGGGTTCGGGCTCCGGTTCCAACTCAGGCAGTGGCTCCGGCTGGGGTTCGGGTTCCAACTCAGGTAGTAGCTCCGGTGCCGGTGTGAGATCTATGGGGGTCGGATCCACCTCAGTATTCAAAGCGGGATCTTCGGGGAACGTTTGGGGTTGGGGCGATCGCCCAAGGAAGGCAAAAGTCAACCAAATCCCCGCACTAATCCCAATGGCACTGAAGAGGACCGTGAGGATCGCCAGGCGCCAACAGCCACCATTTTCTGTTTCCGGAAAGTCAGCCATCGTTGCGGTGGTTGTTGACAGTCCAGTGCGTCTTGGTGCCGGGGGTTTACCAACGACCCGGGTGGCAGTGGTGTGGTTGCTGTGATGACCATTCACTGTGGGCACTGGCAGAGGCATCGTTGCCCCCTGGAGAGCATTAAGCATGGCCCGGGCCGTGGGAAAGCGATCGCGGGGATGGAACTTTACCGCTTTAGCAATCACCTGGCCGAGGGGGATTTGGAGGTAGGGAAAATCCTGCTGCCAAATCAATTCCCCCGTTTGGGGATCATTGGGAAACTGTTGGGGAGATTGCCCCGTGAGTAGAAAAATCGCCGTAAACCCTAATCCATAAAGATCACTGGAATAAACGGGTCTGCCGGTGCCCTGTTCTGGGGCCATGTAACCTGGGGTGCCGATGGCCACGGAAACGGGTTGGCTCAAGTCCAAATGGATCGCTGTGGTGAGGGCTTCTTTGACCGCACCGAAATCGATTAAAACGGGTTTGCGATCGCTCGCCCGGAGGATGATATTTTCTGGCTTGATATCGCGGTGGATGATGTATTGGTCATGGACGAGTTGCAATACCGGGAGTAAATCCACAAGAATTTGCTGCACCTGGCCCGGGGTTAAACTCCCCTGCTGCTTAACAATGTCCTGGAGGGTCAGCCCGTCGATCCATTCCTGGACGAGATAAAAACGTCCCTGTTCTTCAAAGTAGGCATAGAGCTTAGGAATTTGATTATGTTTTTCGCCGAGGCCTTCTAGGATGGCCGCTTCCCGCTGAAACCGTCGCTGCATCTCCTGCACTGTCTGGGGATTGGTCGCACTGACCTTGAGGGATTTAAGTACACATTGCCGCTGGGAAGGGAGTTGTAAATCTTTTACCAAAAAGGTATCGCCAAATCCCCCCTGTCCGAGGGTCTTCACAATTTGGTAGCGGCCATTGATCAAAGAAGATTGCATAGGGGTTGGTGGCGAAAAGGCGTGAATTTTATTTTACATTCCCAATTTTCGAGTTGGCGATCGCCCATGATTGGGACAATAGTTACCATATGACCCGTAACCCGCAAATCCAAACCCAATCAATTAAAGGCCTTCTTCGCCATGAATCAACCCTTACAACCCCTGCCGGAAAAACTTAGCCTTTCCACAAAAATTGCCTTTGGGGCTGGGGATGTGGGGCCAGCGCTGACGGCGAATGTGTTGGTGTTTTTTTTGTTGTACTTTTTTACCCAGGTGGCGGGATTACCACCGGGACTAGCGGGGAGCATCCTGATGATCGGCAAAATTTCCGATGCCATCAATGATCCGATTGTCGGGATCTGGAGCGATCGCACCCGTCATCCCTGGGGGAGGAGATTGCCCTGGATGCTGGGAGGGATTGTTCCCTTCGTCCTAGTCTTTTTTGGCCAGTGGTTGGTTCCCCAGTTCAGCACCATTGATCAGGTGAATGATTGGTTTTTGTTTGGCTACTACGTCTTGATCGGGGTCGTTTTTAACCTGGCCTACACAGCGGTGAATTTGCCCTACGCGGCCCTCACGCCGGAATTAACCCAGGACTACAACGAACGCACGAGCCTCAACAGTTTTCGCTTTAGTTTCTCCATTGGGGCGAGTATTTTTTCGTTGATTGTGGCGCGGTTTATCTTCCAGGCCTATCCAGATAATTTACCCTTGCAATATGGCCTCCTGGGTTTGGTTTGTTCGGGGTTTGCGGGGTTAACGTTACTTTGGTGCACCCTACGGCTGCAGGAAAAAGGGCGATCGCCAATTCTACAACTCCCCCAACGACAACGGCTCGGCAAGATTCTGTGGGGCATTGCTCTGTTAGGTTTCTTGGGGGTAATCGGTTTATGGCTCAACCAAGGTCCGTTTCTCTGGTTATTTTTACTCGCTTCCCTAGGGATTTTGGTGGGGGTTGCTGGCTGGACATTCGTTTTTTCCGTTCCCGAACCCCATCTCGTCCAGGTTTCTGTTTCTGCCCTTGAGACAGCGGCCCCAGTCCCCTTTCGACAACAATTAAAAATTGCCTTCAGTAATCGGCCTTTCCTCTTTGTGATTGGGATTTATCTGGCGTCTTGGTTAGCGATTCAGCTCACGGCCTCGATTCTGCCCTACTTCGTCATCAACTGGATGGGACTCCCGGAAGCAATGTTTCCCAATGTGGCTTTGGCAGTGCAGGGGACGGCGCTGATCCTGCTGTTTGTGGCCAGTGCCCTAAGTAAAAAATTTGGTAAAAAAGCGGTCTATTTCGCTGGGGTACTGCTCTGGATTATTGCCCAGGTGGGTTTATTTTTTCTGCAACCGGGCCAGGTGGGGCTAATGTTTGCCTGTGCGGTGCTGGCGGGCTGCGGTGTTTCCGTGAGTTACTTGATTCCTTGGTCGATGGTGCCCGATGTAATTGAACTGGATGAACTCACCACAGGGCAACGGCGGGAAGGCATTTTCTATGGGTTTATGGTGCTGCTCCAAAAAATTGGCCTAGCGATCAGTTTATTTTGTGTCGGTCAAGCGCTGGCCTGGGCGGGCTTTGTGGAATCTGTCCCCGGTCAAGCACCTCCCGTACAACCGGACTCGGCACTGTTGGCAATCCGTTTGGCGATCGCCCCCTTACCCACCCTTTGTTTGGCGATTGGTTTGGTGTTGGCCTATTTCTATCCGATCACCCAGCAGTACCACGCAGAAATTCGCCTCAAGTTAGCCGAACAGCATTCAAAGCCAACTGAATAATTCTGAGGAATTGTAGCCCTCACAACCGTTGGCCACATTGGGAACAAAAGCGATCGCCTTTTGCCAGAGCATGGCCACACTGGGAACAAAATTGCTTCGGGACGGGGGTAGGGGCCTGCTGGTTTTGCTCAGAAAATCCCATCCTCATATTTCCCATGCGCATGGTCATCGGCTGCATTTGCATTTCCATCTCCCCCAGTTTGAGGGGCGGCAGGGGTTCCAGGGGGGTTACCGACTGGGCAGGGAAGGTCGTCATTTGTCCCAAATGCAAGGATTCTGCCTGGTGTAGATCTAAAACCTGGTCAGAGACTGTCATCGTTTGGCCCTGCACCATGATTTGCGTTGTTTTTGTAGCACTAAAAATCGTAATGATGACCAGCTCCGCAGATTTCACCACAGTGGGTTTCGTCGTCCAGGGGCCAGTTAAATACCGGTTGGTACTTTGCTGCTGTTGACCGGGACTACTTTGGATTAAGGTAACAATGGTTTGGGCGCCTTGATTATCCAGATAAAGCCCTTGCCCAGCATCCAACTGACAAACATAAGTCATAACAAACTCCAAGGGGAATTGAGTAAAAGATTCTTGTGGATTTTGATCAATATTGCGATAATTCACAGAACCCTAATTCAAAGCTAACAGCTCATTTTTTCGCTTGTTAGGAAACATTAACCAAAGGCTTTCTCATCGTCCCAATTCAGTAAAGCGAGGTTGTTTACATTGACCTATTGTTTAGGAATTTTAGTGCGTCAGGGCTTTATCCTCGCCGCCGATTCCCGCACTAATGCCGGCGTCGATTATGTTTCATCCTACCAAAAGCTCTTTGACTTTTCCTGCCCTGGGGAGCGGGTATTAGTGTTATGTACTTCGGGTAATTTATCCGTCACCCAAGCGGTGATTTACCAGCTAGAACAGGAAATTCGCACCGGCACACCGAATAATCTGCACACGATATCTAGTCTCTACGATGCGGCCCGCCACATTGGTCAAAAAACCCGCCAATTGCAACAGGAAGATCGGCCCTGGCTTGAGAAGGACGGCATTGATTTTCAGTGTAATTTTCTGCTTGCTGGTCAAATTGCCGGGGCACTACCGGAACTTTATCTGATCTACAGCCAAGGCAACTGCATCCGCGCCACGCCGGAAACTCCCTACCTCCAAATCGGTGAAACCAAATACGGCAAGCCCATTTTAGACCGCACCCTCTCCTACGAATCTTCCCTGGATGCGATCGCCAAATCAGCTTTACTGTCCATCGACTCCACCATGCGCTCCAATCTTTCGGTGGGGCCGCCTATCGATATGGTCGCCTACGCTGTGGATAGCCTGAAAATTCGCCACCGGTTGCGGTTACAGGCCCGGGATCCCTACCTCCTGAAAATCCGCCGTTACTGGGAAACTGCCCTGAAGGAAGCCTCCGAGAAAATGCCTTCTGTGGAGTGGAATCCGGATTTATTAGAAAATGACCCTGATTTAGAGACCATTGAAAGTCCTGGGAATCTTCCCTAGTAAAGGGCCTGTATTGTTTTATTGCTTATAGGCTAGGCTGATATCGCACTCTAATGTGGTTTGGGGCTTGCTCTGAGGACTATAGATCTCCCCCAGTACAGGGGCAGCATGGCGATAATCTCCGGCACTGGCGATCGCAATATGACCATCGGTCACCGCCAAACCCAGGGTCGGATCAAACCCCCGCCAACCGCCCCCCGGCATATACACCTCCCCCCAGGCATGGAGTTCATGGCGAGTGGTCGTTTCATCTCCCCGTTGGTAGCCACTGACAAACCGCGCCGCCAGACCCGCCACACGGCAGGCTTCCACCCACAACACCGCAAAATCCCGACAGGTGCCCGTCCCCAGTTTCAGGGTGACTCCCGGCAGTTGGGGTTCTCCTTCTAAACGGTGGATATAGTTGCAAGTTTCATAAATCCGTTGGGTCAACTGACTGACGAACAGCCCAGCGTTTCCATTAACCCCATGCAAAATATCCTGGGCAAATTCCACCACAAGGGGATGGGGGGTCGTGAGTTGTCGATAGGGATAAAGCCTCAGAGCCAGGGCACTCGGATAATCCCACGGACAGGCGATCGCCCAGGGAGCAGCCAAATAATCAAACGGATTCTCACAGACTACCTCCACATCCATCATGGTTACTAACTTAAGGGTCGTGACGGGTTCAGTGGAAAACCACAGGCGTTCCGCCACATTACCATCGGGATCAAGCAAGCGTGTGTGCTGTTGTGGTTTGGGTTCAACCGTCAACTGGAAATTATGTAAATGTTGAATGCCATCGGTGCGCGGACAAAGCTTCACGCAATGGCTCTCTAGCCGTACAGGATGACTATAGGTGTAAACGGTGGAGTGGGTAACCCGGTAGCGTACCATAAAGGCAAAGTTCAAGAATAAACGTTAAACGGCCAAGGGTACCGCAATAAAATCTTCGTAAATGTCTTGGCCTACCCCATTGAGCTTACTTTGGAGATCATCAAGGAATTCATGGAGACCCTGGTCAAAAATTTCGTCCATGGTGATGTAGTCCAAAGAAGAACAGAGGCGACCCAGGGAACGCTCACTGGGACAAGTCCAATTACCGATCGGTGTACCCGAAATGTAATGGAGTGATTTCTGGGCGGCCATCAATGAAGAACAAATGGACCGGGGGAATTGTTCATCTAAGATTAAAAATGCCGCTACGTTGTTCGGGGTAATCCGGTGTTGGCGCTTGCGGTACATCTCATAGGCACTGGCTGATTTCAGCAAAGCGATCCACTGGAGATTATCCAAAGGACTGCCCACATCCTGCAAAGATGGTAACAGGATGAAATACTTCACATCCAGAATACGCGCCGTTTTATCCGCCCGTTCGAGGAAACGCCCCAATTGCCCAAAATGCCACCCCTCATTGTGGGACATGGTCGCTTCCATAATCCCCGCAAAGAGATGACTCGCCATTCGGATCGCTGGGTAGAACTGGTAACGCTGTTCAAGGGTCATGGGCTGACTGGCTGCCCCCTGCACCATGTGATAAAACTCGTTGACTTGTTCCCACATTTCCGAAGAAATATTGGCTCGCACGGCGTGGGCATTTTCCCGGGCCCGTTTCAGGCAAGACACAACGGAATTGGAATAATTTTGATCAAAGGTTAGAAATTGCAGCACATTTTTGCTGGTTGGTTCCCCATAGTGCTCCTGGAAAAATTCTGAATCCCCCGTGGTCGTCACCAAAGCTTGCCAATAATTGGTCGCCGTTGGGGTATCCAATAACAAGGTAAGGTTAACTTCCACAAAACGCGCGACATTTTCGGCCCGCTCCACATAGCGGTTAAGCCAATAGATCGAATCGGCAACACGGCTGAGCATCGTAAATCTTTTCTCCTCAATTACTTACTGGGGAATCTGTGGTTGGGTTAATGGGCGGATAACCCAAGGAAAAATTAGTTGGTACTGGTATCAATGACCCAGGTATCTTTACTGCCGCCCCCTTGGGAGGAGTTGACCACCAGGGAACCCCGCTTCAGGGCAACCCGGGTGAGGCCACCGGGATTCACGTAGATGTGATCTTGGCCGTTGAGAATAAAGGGGCGTAAATCCACGTGGCAGCCGACAAATTCTCCGTCGATGAGGGTGGGAACCCGGGAAAGACAAAGGGTGGGTTGGGCAATGTATTTACGCGGATTCGCTTTGATATATTCAGCAAATTGTTGGCGTTCGGCTTCGCTAGCATGGGGCCCGACGAGCATCCCGTAACCGCCAGAGGCATCGGTGGCTTTGACCACGAGTTCATCCAAATGGCTCAACACATGATCCCGTTGTTTGGGATCTTCACAAAAATAGGTTGGTACATTGGGCAGAATTTGGTCTTCACCGAGATAGTAGCGGATCATCTGGGGCACATAGCCATAGACCATTTTGTCGTCAGCGACCCCTGTGCCGGGTGCATTGGCGATCGCCACCCGCCCTTGGCGATATACTTCCATCAGACCCGGCACCCCTAGCATCGAATCGGGGCGAAACACCTGGGGATCAAGAAAATCATCATCAATGCGACGGTAGATCACATCAATGCGTTGTAATCCTTTTGTAGTCCGCATCTGGAGAAAACCATCCACCACCACGAGATCCCGACCTTCCACCAGTTCACATCCCATCTGTTGGGCTAAATAACAATGCTCAAAATAGGCGGAATTATAAATCCCCGGTGTCAGTACCACCACGCAGGGATCGCTCACATGGGTCGGCGCCAGGTTCATGAGTAAATTCAGTAACTGTCCCGGATAGTCATCCACCGGTTGAATCTTCAGGGTATTAAAAAAGCTCGGAAATAAACTTTTCATCACCCGGCGATTTTCCAGCACATAGGAAACCCCCGATGGGCAACGCAAATTATCCTCCAGCACATACCACTGCCCAAGGCGATCGCGCACCAGATCCGTTCCCGTAATGTGGCACCATTTTCCCTTGGGTGGCTTAAGACCGATACAGGCCTTGAGAAATCCAGAGGCCGACTCCACCACAGCACCTGGGATCACTTGATCCTTGAGAATGCGTTGTTCATTGTAGATGTCATCAAGGAAACAATTTAATGCCTCAATGCGTTGCTGTAGGCCTTTTTCAAGCCATTGCCATTCTGTTCTCTCAATGATGCGCGGAATCACATCAAAGGGAAAAATTCGCTCTGTCCCCTGATTGTCACTATAAACATTGAACGTCACGCCCAACTTGAACAGCATATTTTGGGCGGCCTTCTGTTGTTGCTCCAAATCATTTAGCGAAAAGGACTCAATCCGTTTAACCAGGGCAGCTGCCACCGGTCGAGGTATTCCCTGGTCAGCAAAAAGTTCATCATAAAAATCTCCAGGGTTATAGGCTTCCAAACGATTCACCATGCCACTACACCTACACCTGCCACTAGGACAAAAATCATTAAACGGTCGTCGTCAAAAGAGTTACCTAATGGGCCCTTCAGCACTGCCTTTGCTTGACTACCAGCTAAGATGTATCAAGCATTGGGCTACTCAGGCTGTAACAAGCCATACCGCTTGCCGAGACTTCACAAAATTCAAGCTTGGTGAAACCTTCACCCTAATCGGTCATCCCTTTGTCCTAGGAGCGCAAATCGAATGTCTAGTTCGACCACCCTTAAGGTTAAAATGAGAAAAGTGGTGCCCTTCTACTGTCATCCTCGCCCATCAATATAATCAGCTTGGCCTAGTGCCGAGTACTAAGCCCCGAGCCATCCGTGATTACTCTGACCCTACTGCATCCAATCCAAGCCACCCCCATGCAAAACTGGTCCTTTGAGACCGAAACCACCATTAGTATCGGTCGTTCAACAGATAATGACGTGGTGCTTTATAGCGCAGTGGTATCCCGGCACCATGTGGAATTGCGCCTCGAAGACGAACAATGGCAGATTGTGAACCTTGGCACCAATGGCACTTACATTGATGACCAACGGGTTGAACAATGTGCTGCCACCGATGGTCTAATTTTTCGCCTTGCCACCTCTGGGCCAAAAATTCTCGTTCACATTAAAGGAAAACAATTGGACGGTGATGAAGCCGCCCACCAGGCCCAACGGGCAAAGAAAAGTGCGAATCCTGACCCATCTCGGGAAACCTTTGCCCAGTTCTAAGCAAAACGTCCCGGTAGACCGGATTCCCGGGGGGCGGAATCACTTTCGTCATAAATTTCCCCCACTAATTCTTCTAATAAATCTTCGAGGGTGACAAGGCCCACTGTCCCGCCGTATTCGTCCACAACAATGGCGATGTGGAGTCGCTGTTGGAGCATTTCCTTCAGTAAATCGGCCACCCGCTTTGTTTCAGGAATGTACACCGGGGTATCCATGACGGTGCGGACAATGGTTGATTCTGCTGCGGACTGGTGCAAACCTTTAAGGGCCTGTTTAAGATTGACGATGCCAATGATGTGATCTTTAGATTGCTCCTGAACAGGAATACGACTGTAGCCAGTTTCGAGGCAGAGGTTGACTAGCTCCTGGAGGGTGGCATCGTGGGCGATGGTTTGCATTTCGATGCGGGGTTTAACGACATCCTTTACCATCATTTCGTCGAGCAGTAGGGCATTGCCAAGAATGCGGCGGCGATGGAGGTCAAGCTTGCCTTTTCCCCCAAGGATTTCGATCATCAACTGTAGCTCTGTGAGGGTTTCGCTGGTGGGGGCGTTTTTGTTCTGGCGACCGTTAAAGAGCTTAATGGTTTTTTCGGTGATGGTCTCGAAGATGTAGATAATGCCTAGGGCTGACAGGAGACGGGACAGCCAATAGATCGGCGGCACAACGAAGGTAAAAACAGACCGGACGTTGAGAATGGCGAGAGACTTTGGGGTAATTTCCGCGAAGATGAGGACAACAATGGTGACTACGGCGGTGGCAATCCCGATCCCAGCATTACCGAGCCACATGGCAAATAAATTACTGGTCAGAATCGCTGAGAAATTATTAACCAGGTTATTGCCAAGCAGTAGGGTTGTAATAAAACGGGTGCGATTTTTAAGGACAATGCGGAAGATGCCTTTGGGATCGCCTTGGCGCTTGATCAGTCCTTCGAGTTTGAGGTTATCAAAGGCGGTAATGGCCGTCTCGGAGCCGGAAAAAAAAGCCGATAAGCCAATCATCACCACCAAAACAGCGAGATCTAGCCAGACATCTCCCAGCAAGGGGCTTGGTTTGCTCACTTCAGCAGCGGCGATCGCAAACAGGAAATTCAAAGTTTATCGTTTAAGAAAGTAGAGGTGATGGGATTAGTTTAAAACGAATAGGCGGTGCTGAGACCCCAAATCACCAGGGCGGCGATCGCCCCTAGGACTAAAACAGCAGATATAGCAACCACGATGGGTTTATCGGCGCCGTCAAATTTCATGATGCCACGGTTGAGATCAGACATAGTAATAGCAGCGGCTCCTTTTCCGCTTCAGTGAAATAATTTCCTTAATAATAGGGTATCGAAAACTGTTCCCCTCCACGCACTAGGACGCAAAAATCAAGACATGGAGAGGGGGGCAATGATCGTTTTGGGCTTATTCAGGTGCTGATATTGGCGATCGACTTCTTTCCAGACCTTGCCATCGAGGGCGCTTTGTTCAATTAAGCTAGCAAGGCGTAGGGCTTTCAATGCCTGTTCTCCCCCGACAGAGGGTTGTTCTCCGCCCCGGACACAATGGACAAAATGTTCTAATTCTGCGTGGAGGGGTTCAATGTTACTGGTGTAAACCTGCTCAATAAGGCCATCCTGACGATAGAGGACTTGGCCGTAATCGGTGGTGTAGTTGGCGGTGGTTTGACGGTGAATTTCGATCTCGTTATTAAGAAAATCCGCTTCGGTGAGGGAGTTTTGGCAGTGGGCAGCGATGGTGCGGATTTTGCGGTGGGTCACTTTACTAGCGGTGAGGGTTGCCACAATGCCATTGGCAAAATTCAAGGTGGCTGTGACGTAATCTAAATGATTAGAATCATCTTTTTTCGAGCCGGTGGCCGTGAGTTGCACAACGGGGGAAGCGGCCATTTCCAGGAGGAGATCGATGTCATGGATCATTAAATCCAACACCACAGAAACATCGTTCGCACGGTCGGAATAGGGACTCATGCGATGGGCTTCAATGGCGAGGAGTTTTTCAGTTTTGAGAACTTTGCTGAGTTCCTGAAAAGCGGGATTGAATCGTTCGATATGGCCCACCTGCAGGATAACGTTATGCTCGGCGGCGGCATTGACCAGGGCTTCGGCTTCGGTGATGCTGGCCGCAATTGGCTTTTCGATCATCACGTGTTTGCCTGCGGCCATGCATTCTAGACCAACTTTGTAGTGGAGTTTGGTGGGGACGGCAATGCAAACGGCGTCTACGAGGGGCAGTAGGTCGTGGTAATTTTCAAAATAACGGATGCGGTACTTGCTGGCGAGATCTAGCCCCCGCTCTACGTTGAGGTCGGCGACACCGATCAATTCAACATCTTTGAGGAGACTGAGGACACGGGTGTGATGTTGCCCCATGTTTCCCACACCAATCACACCAATTTTGATGCGTGGGTTTGGGGATAGACTGGACTGTGTTTGGGCCATAAAATTTAGGAAACTCCTTAAACTCCTCCACCGCAGATGTTGAGGAACATCTATGCCTCGCCACCTTTTTGACTACCGATGGTAGCACGGATGTCTAGGGTCTAAAGGATTGATAAGTAGATTTTGTGCGAAAGGGCAAGGCGATCGCCTTCGGGAAAAATGCAGAGGGCGATCGCCAAATTTTGAGAATCCTTGAACCCTCTCTTTACAGCGTTTTTAGACAGTTGACTGAGGCAGAAAGTTCACCCATCCTAGCCGTCAGCTATCTTGTTGGGCCTCAAGTTTAGCAAGGCGACTTTGAAGTTGTTTGTTTTCCTCTTGCAGTTTTTCCAGGTCTTCTCGCAATCCTTGAATGGCTTTATCGGTACCCAATTTTTTCTGGAGACTAGTTACCGTTTCCTCTGCCCGCTGACGAACTCGTTTATCGGGGGCTTGGCTGGCGAGATTTTGCAGGAGGCTGACAGCTTTGGGATTTTCAATTTGGCCGAGGGCCGCCACGATCGCTACTTGGGTGAGGAAGAAAGTTTCCCGGGCGATCGCCTCTAGAGCATTCAGAATCACCTCTAATTTATCGTTGGTTTGACCACTGGCAACGGTTCCCAAGGCACGGATTGCCGCCAGACGCAGGGGTTGTGGTGTGCCTAATGCGGTGTAG
>JAYKIK010000120.1:0-15808 GCA_035284725.1 Synechococcus sp. | reverse complement strand
AGGCGATCACCTCACTCAGCCCGAACCTCTAGAAAACAGAAAGCAGTGTAAATATTGTTGAGGTAGCGGTCTCCTTTCCGAGGGAGCCAGGCACAATAAAAACAACACCCCTGTCATCACTTAAGATCTTGGCCCCATGAAGTTTTGGTTTATCCTGCTGCAATCCCTGCCTGAACTCACCAATGCGGATATTGAGTTCCTCAACCAAGAAGAAATAGGGATTGACCAGCCTGCTACCCCCTCAATCACGCGAGCCCAACTGCCCGTCAGTGGTGCCCTCATTTTCCCGGGGATTATTGTCACCCTGATCGTACTTTTCCTGGCCAGTGTCTGGGCTTATACCAGGGTCTATGTGATCACCCCCAATAACGAGGCCTTTGTCCGTACTGGGGGCGTCATCCGCAAAAAGAAAACGGTGATCCTCAATGGTGGTTGCATTGTCTTGCCAGGGTTCCATGAGTTGACGAGGGTGCCCTTGCGGGAAATTTCCATTGATGTAGAACGCACAGGGAATTTAGCTGTGCGCACCCAAGACTATCTCCGGGCAAATATGCGGGTGACATTCTATGTTTGTATCAATGCCAATGAAGAAGATGTGTTAGTCGCCGCCGCCAGACTTTCGAAACAGGGCCGCATTTCCGAAGCAGATATCAAAGAAGCCCTCGAAAAACGGGCCGATGATGCGATCCGCGCCGCCGCAAAACGCAAAAGCATTGCAGAGATTGATTCCGATAAGTTGGGCTTTGCCGATGAGGTGTTGAATCTCATCCAACAGGACCTCAAAAAAGTCGGCCTTACCCTCAATAACATTGCCATTTCTGAAATTGAGGAAAGCGACACCTACGATGAAAATAATTTCTTCGATGCCCAGGGGGTTCGTCTCCGCACGGAAACCATCCAAAAATCCATTAAACAAAAATTGGATGTGGAACTAACGGTGCTCAAGGAAAAGCGTGAACTGGAGCTGAATACCAAAGTTGAAATTGAAGAACAGGAACTGGCCGCTGAACAAAAATCTCTCAAATTGGCCAAGGCCAAGGAAGAGGCAAAATTAAACCAGGCCAAGGAAATCGAATTCCTCAAGGCGCAACAGGCCCAGGAGATTCAAGCCTCCCAGGATCAGGAACTGGCCAAGATTGAGCGGAACCGCATTTTGCAAGAAAAGGCTGTAGAGGAGGAAAAAATTCAACAAAAACTCTCAATTCAACAGAATCAGATCGCCGCTGATATCTCCCTTGAAGCTCAGAATAAAGCTCTAAAAATTGCCATGGCCGAGGCAGAAGAGGAAGCCAAAATCGCCCAACAACAGGCGGCGATCGCCATTGCCAATAAAGAAAAAGAACGCCTCGCTGCCGAAGCCGAACGCACCCAAGCCGAGGAAGCCGTCGCCACCGCCAAAGCCGTAGAACAGGCCAACCGGGAACAACGCCTAGCGATTATTGATGCAGAAAAAGAGGCCAACCAAAAACGGATCGCTGACCAAAACGTGGTGGAAATCGATGTGTTCCGCCGCCGCCGCCAAGCGGAAATTGCCCGCCAAGCCGCTGAACTGGAAGCCGAATCCATCCGTACCCTCGCCGAAGCAAACCGATATAAAGCCCTCGCCGAAGCCCAGGGGAAACAGGCCCTCATTGAAGCAGAAAATGCCCTGAGCAATGCCAACCGCACCGCTGAACTGATTAAGCTCCTGTTACCGACCATCGCTGATCAACTACCGGAGATTATGCAGGCCCTAGCGCCCCAGGCCGGTGTGCTTGGGGATACGAAAGTGTTTGCTTTTCCGGGGGCCAATGGAGAGGGGGCCGGCCTCGGTGAAATCAATAAACTGCTACTGTCCACCAGCGGTCTGTCTCTGATCAATGGCTTGCTGGAGGAAGGAAAGCTCGGTAATTTATTGTCCCGGGTGAAAGGATTCCTGCAAGATAACAACGCAGACATCAGCAGCAATGAAATCCTCCAAAATGTGGAAACACTGCTGGCGGATTTAAAACAAAATCCCGCAGGCACAGCTCCGCAACCCAATACCCCCCGGACAGCGTTCGTACCTTTGCCCAAAAACTTAGATAGTTCAGAAGAGGCCTAGGACTGTGATTTGCTCCGGGGCGATCGCCAATCGGTTTGGGGAATACGCTAGGATCACAAGCGGCGTAAATGGAACGGAACACTGGGCGTGCAATACAGTTGGCAAAAACTTGGGCTTTTCGGTGGATTATTGCTTTTCTTGGGAAGTTGTGCCCAACAGGGGGGGCTAGAAGATAGCCTTGCTCCGGATCCACGGCTTGGGGCACAGCAGGAACAGGCCCGCAATAACGATAATGTCCCGAGTCTGCCGCCAGATTTTCCTAAGGTCATTCCCGTTTATCCCGAGGCGAAATTACTCCAGGTAGAGGGCTCCGTCACCACCTGGGCGATCGCCGACAATGTCCAGAGCCTCGAAGCCTTTTATCGCAAAGCTTTGGAAGAATCTCCCTGGGAAATTCTTGCGTCTCCCGATGGGCCCCCTGAGGATTTGTTAGAGATTGTTGCCCGTACCAGCGATCTAGAAGTGACCCTTTCCCTCTCAGAAGTCACCTCGCCTGCCCCCAATCGTTCCGACCAGGCCGTGGTGGGGACAACCTTCGTGATTAGTTATCGCCGTCTGGGTGACCAACCGACAGAGAATCTCCCAAGCCCAGCTCCCGACAATACCGAGAATCCTCCCCAGGCGAACGCTCTGCCAGCTTCCATTCAAGACCTCGTCGACCTCAGGGTTTTTACTATGACGGATTTCCAAGGGGATGAAATCATTACCCGCCGTCAATTTGCCCGCTGGCTCCTTAAGGCCCACAACGCCATCTATGGTGATCGCCAAAATCAACAGATCCGTCTGGCCAATCGCAGCAGTAAGCCCGTGTTTACCGATGTGCCCGCCAGCGACCCCGATTTTACCTATATCCAAGGCCTTGCCGAAGCCGGGATTATCCCTTCCACCCTCACCAACAGCACCATTACCACCTTCCGCCCCGATGCCCCCCTCACCCGGGAAGCCCTGATCGCCTGGAAAGTGCCCCTCGACCGCCGCCAAGCCCTGCCCCAAACCAGCCTCGAAAACATTGCCGAAACCTGGGGTTTCCAGGATGCCCCCAAAATCGAAACCCGTGCCCTCCAGGCCCTCTATGTAGATTTCCAAAACGGTGACCAGGCCAACGTCCGACGGGTATTTGGCTATACCACCCTCTTTCAACCCCAGAAAAACGTCACCCAACAGGAAGCGGCGATCGCCCTAGAGTATTTTGGATTCCAAGGGGAGGGCTTATCTGCTACCACCGCCCTTAAAAACGCCCAATCTCCTAGTAAAACTTCCAATAAAAGCCCCGAATCTGAAGCCTCAAACCCTACGAACCCCTAGATAAAAAAATCCCCAATCACAACCGCGACCGGGGAACTGAATTGTTTAAGGTTTAGATGAAACTTGTGGCAACTGGGTTAGTTACTGGCCGGGGATAAATCCGCACCGTCAGTACTGCCCTTGGAGCGGCGCCGGGTTAGGGTATTGAAGAGCATCACCCCGATGGCTTTGACGAGGTTCCCTTCCAGCTCCTTAAACATATTCATATTCATCCCGAAGGCATCATTCGCTTCCTGGACAATGCGCTCGGCGGTTTCTTCTGGCACATCCAGGCTATTCATTGCGGCCCGGTACTTATCCTTAAAAGCCTTCTCATCGGGAATATTTTCAAACTCGTAAAAAGCCGTCCCTTCCCCATCGAGATTCATCGCATTTTGCGCAATTTTCTTGAGGATTTGCCCACCGGATAGATCGCCAAGGTAACGGGTGTAGGAATGGCTTACCAATAATTCAGGCGCAGTGCGGGCCACTTCATGGATGCGATCCACATAGGCTTGGCCCGCAGGGGTAATCTTTGCTTCCGTTTGCCAGTTAGCACCAAAGTAGTAACGGAGATCGGTTTCGAGGCTTTGTTTCCGGTTCAGCTCAGGAAAATAAATCTGAGAGACGATGGGATGATCCTTGAGCCGTTCCATCTCCTCTTCCATCGCGGCATAGACATAATAAAGGTCTGCTACAAGCTTCCGGTAGGATTTTTTCTCAACGACTCCCTTGAGGAAGCATTTCACGAAGCCAACGTTCTCCGCCATCGTGTGGGAGGTTTTCGTCCCTTCTCTCAACATTGTTGCTAGGTTAGCGACCATAGGAATAAGTCCCTTGTTCTTACTGAAAATGAATAGATATTAAAAGGCTTGTTAAAGAAAGTTAACAAAATTAAAAAACTGCTCAGTTTCGTAGGTTAGCCGTTTTTTTGGGTCTGTGCTATTAAGTTTTTTTACAGAGGAATGGGGGAACTTTTGCCGTGGGGAGAAAAGATTTAGAAAACATTAGTCACGCATACCCAGGCTGACAATAATCGCCTAGA
Organism: Synechococcus sp.; assembly: GCA_035284725.1. Taxonomy (GTDB): domain Bacteria; phylum Cyanobacteriota; class Cyanobacteriia; order Cyanobacteriales; family MRBY01; genus MRBY01. Next base: position 11,396 of record JAYKIK010000120.1, on the reverse strand, counting down.
AGCAATGGATACAAGCGGTAGGTGATCGCCTTTTTTCGCCAAAGATTTATCTTTTCCTGCCCCCAGTGACGCCCTAAATTTTACCCCGAGTCCCTACCTAAAAAAATCTTCCCCCAAAATTTTGAAGGAAGACAAACTATGTACATCAATGGGAGGAAAAAGTAGACAGTGAGGCTTACTTCCAGCCGGCACGATCCATAATCATGACCGCTTCCGCATTTTTCTCACCAAAACTTTCAAGGGCCAAAGTCGAAGCGGTCCACTCGCCAAACTCCGCAACAACGGCATTGGGGGCAATACCCGCTACCACAGAATACTCGTTGTTGTTATTGGCAAAAATTTCCTGGGCTTCGGGGGTGACCATAAATTCGAGGAATTCCTTCGCGGCTTCTGGGTGCGGCGCATTGGCAATCACCCCGGCCCCACTAATATTGATATGGGTGCCACCGTCATTCTGGTTCGGGAAGAAAGCGCCGATATTCGCAACGATTTCTTGATCCTTGGGATCCTCTGAGGCTCGCAAACGCGCAATGTAGTAGCTATTGACCAGGGCAACATCACAGATCCCGGCAGCTACCGCTTCGATTTGAGCGGTGTCATTACCTTCTGGTTCCCGGGCAAAGTTGGCCACTAAACCTTTCACCCATTCCTCCGTGGCCTCGGCCCCTTTTTCAACAATTTTCGCTGCCACGAGGGATTGATTATAGGTATTGCCTGAACTGCGGACACATACCCGGCCCTGCCATTTGGGATCGGCAAGGTCTTCGTAGGTAGATAGCTCGGAGGGCTGAACCTTTTGGGTGTTGTAGGCAATGACCCGAGCCCGCTTGGTGAGGCCAAACCAAGTGTTGTCACTGCTGCGTAATTCAGCCGGAATCGCACTGGTTAGAACTTCTGAGTCTGTGGGTTGCAATAAGCCATCCTGCTGAGCCCGCCAAAGTCTCGCAACATCAACGGTAATCAGAACATCGGCAGGACTATTTTCCCCTTCTGCCTTAATCCGTTCGAGGAGTTCGTCGTCACTCCCTTCGATGAGGTTGACCTTGATCCCCGTAGCCTCGGAAAACGCTTCATAGAGTTCACGGTCGGTGTCATAGTGCCGTGAGGAATAGAGGTTAATTTCCCCTGTGGTTTCAGTTTCAGTGGTTTCAGTGCCGGTGTTAGACTCGGTTGTCCCTGTATTTTCGGCACTTGGGGTGCAGCCAGTGGCAAGGGTAAGACCGAGAAAAAGTCCCCAGAGGGGGAGGGAGCGGGATTTCATAGAGCGTTGTACTAAAGAGATGATGTTATGGTTTCGAAAGTAATGGTGATTTTAGCAGCTGCTGCAACTTCTTCTCAATATTTTTTTCTTTTTTAGGTAATTTAGTCATCAAGATGGAACAACATTACTGGGTCGCCTGGGCGCAAATCAAAGGTGTGGGACCGAGTCGCCTCAAGAAAATTTGGCAGTATTTTGGCTCTATGCAACGGGCCTGGTATGCTTCTGGCCAAGACTTGGGGCAAGTGGATGGTCTTGGGGATAAGTTGATCGAACAAATTTTGACAGGGCGATCGCCTTTAGAACCCGAGCAGTTTTATGGACAGCACCTTGAGAAAAATCCGCAATTTTGGACGCCGACAGACCCAGAATATCCCCAATTGCTCTTAGAGATTCCCACACCGCCCCCGATTTTGTACTACCAGGGCCAGGTCAAAACCTTAGAAAATCAAGGGAAAATTCCGGCGATCGCCATGGTGGGAACAAGGCACCCATCGGCCCATGGTAAACAGTGGACCGGGCGCATTAGTAAAGTACTCGCCCAGGCTGGTTTTACGATTGTTTCGGGCATGGCCCAGGGGGTTGATGGCATCGCCCATACTGCCTGTTTGGACAGTGGAGGACGGACCATTGCGGTGCTCGGAACGGGTATTGACCAAATTTATCCAGCTCACCACCGGGAACTGTATCAGCGCCTGACGGAACGGGGTCTAATCTTGAGTGAATATCCCGCCGGTACCCGCCCTGATCGCAGTAATTTCCCGGCTCGTAACCGGATTATTGCGGGGTTAACCCGGGCGACCCTAGTGATGGAAGCCCCCAGTCGTTCAGGATCTTTGATTACAGCCCACTACGCCATGGAATTTAACCGGGATGTTTATGCGCTGCCCAATTCCCCCGACCACCAACCGGCGACGGGTTGCTTGGATTTGATCCGTCGGGGTGCTGGAATGATCCTCGGGGAAGCAGCGTTGATCGAAGAGTTGGGGGGAATGCCCCAGCTAGATGAGGTTTCGCTCCAACTTCAATTACCGTTAGAGACGTCGGCCCCAGCGGTTGCCCCAGTTCCTAGGGCCGACTATCGCCAGATTCCCCAGGAGCTCTTACCCCTCTGGCAGGCGATCGCCCCGGAACCCACCGCCTTCGATTTGATCGTGGTGCAGTCCGGTCTGAGAGCAGATCAGGTGTCTGCCACCTTGCTCCAGTGGGAGTTGGAGGGGTTAATCGCCCAGTTGCCGGGCATGCGCTACCGCCGCCTCTAGGATGATTGCTCTTTATGGGCCCGCATAGATTGCACAAATTTTTCAAAAAGGTAATCGGCATCGTGGGGGCCGGGGCTGGCTTCGGGGTGGTATTGCACTGAGAAAAAGGGGAGGGTCTTGTGTTCTAGGCCAGCGACAGTATGGTCATTGAGGTTGAGGTGGGTGATCGCCACGTCGTCGGTTAAGGAGGCTTCGGCGATCGCAAACCCATGGTTTTGGCTAGTGATTTCAATTTGCTTCTGCTTTAGGCCCGCTGGTTGGTTTAAGCCCCGGTGGCCAAACTTGAGCTTAAAGGTTTCTGCCCCAAGGGATAGCCCGAGAATTTGGTGGCCCATGCAGATCCCAAAGGTGGGTTTTTCGGCCTTGAGGATTTCTTTGACGGTGGCGATCCCTTCGGTAACGGCAGCAGGGTCCCCGGGGCCATTGGAGAGGAAAATGCCGTCGGGGTTGTAGGCAAGGATGGTTTCGGCGGGGGTATTAGCCGGGACAACGATCACCCGGCAACCATAGCTTGCTAAACGACGCAAAATATTTCGTTTTACACCAAAGTCAATGGCCACCACGGTCAGTTCCTGGGCTTGGGCGGCACCGCTGCTAAATTCCCAGTGGTCATCGGTGGTTTCCGTCCATTCGTAAATGGTACTGGTGGTCACGTCCTTGACTAAGTTTTGTCCTTCCATGGAGGGGATTTCTTGGAGTTGGCGCAGGAGTTCTTCGGGGTCAAGAATTTCCGTGGAAATGGCCCCATTCATCGCCCCAGAAACCCGTAAACGGCGGGTAAGATCCCGGGTATCAATGCCATAAATGCCGACCACTTGATGTTCTTTTAGGTAGTCAGGGAGGGCTTGGGTGGAGCGCCAGTTGCTAGGACGGGCAGCAATGTTGCGGGCGATCGCCCCTTTGACCTGGGGGCCACTGGATTCTTCATCTTCGGGGGTGACGCCGGTATTGCCCAATTCGGGATAGGTGAAGGTGACAATCTGCCCCCGGTAGCTCGGATCCGTCAAGACCTCTTGGTAACCGGTCATCCCTGTATTGAAGACGACTTCCCCAAAGGTGGTTCCCGTCGCCCCAAAGGACCGACCATGGTAGGTGGTGCCGTCAGCGAGAACAAGGAGGGCGGGTTTTGCTTTCACAAGAGACATGGGCGGATTGACCTTCGATATGTGCGTAACTTCTTCTGCTGCTCAATCTTACTCGATTCCTCCCCTTCTCTCACTGTCCCGTTGGCGATCGCCGTTAATTTCCTGTGACTTAGCCGTCAGGATTTCCAGAAAATGGCAGTGGGTCTTTTAGAGAGTCGGATTTGGGAGGATGAGCGGCAGATGCACCGTGAAGGTACTCCCCTGGTGGAGTTGGCTGGTAAATTCAATCTGACCGCCGTGGAGTTCGACATATTCCCGGACAATATTTAACCCCAGGCCCGTCCCGGGAATGTTTTGGGTGTTGCTGGCGCGGTAAAAGGAATCAAAGAGGTGGGGTTGGTCCGCCGGGGGAATACCGATGCCTTGATCTGTAATCGTCAAAGTCAGCATTTCTGGGGTGCCATGGAGATGGAGGGTGACGATGCTATCGGGGTCGGAATATTTGCAGGCATTGCCCAATAAATTATTCAAAATGTGCTGCAGGAGGTTGGGGTCTAGGGCCAAAGGAGAGGCGATCGCCCCACTGGTTTCGAGGCGGAGGTGATGGTTTTTACCGAGGCCCAGCCTTAGTTCAGAGATTAAGTCATTGCAGAGGGACAAAATATCTACCGGTTGCCGTTGACAGCGGAGTTTTCCGGCTTCGAGGCGGCTCATGGTCAGGACATCGTCGATCAGTTGCCGCAGACGCATAACACTGTCTTGGATCTTGTGGAGATATTGCGATCGCCGTTCTTCTGGTAAACGGTCTTGGTAGGCTTCGAGGATCTGGGCGGCCCCTAAAATAACTGTCAACGGGGTGCGAAACTCATGGGAGGCAGTGTCAATGAAATGGGTTTTGAGGTAATTGAGTTCCCGTTCTTGGTGGAGTGCTTTTTCGAGTTCTTCCTTTGCCCGCCGCTGCTGGGTCACTTCTGTGGCAACCCCCAGGATGTGATGTTGGGGGCGATCGCCCGAGAGTCGGAGGGGAATTTTGACCACACGGAAATAATGGATTTGACCATGGACATCCGTCGCCTGGGATTCATCGATAATCAAGGCTTTTTGGGTGGCTAGGACGTGATGATCATCCACCAGAAATCGGTTTGATTCTGCGGGGTCTGGATGGAGATCGGCCTCCCGCTTGCCGAGCAAATGTTCCACCGTTGTCCCATAAAAATCTGCCAGAGCTTGGTTTGCTAAGCGGAAATAACCAGCCTGATCTTTGACAAAAATCAAATTGGGATCATTGTCAATGACCTGGCGTAGAAAGGTCTGACTCTGCTGGAGCTTCTGTTCAGCCCATTTCCGTTGGCTCAAATCCTGGGTATGCACCATCACCAAATCCGGCTCAACATAAACATAGGTGACGATGAAATAATAGGTTTTGGGGCCTGGGCCGTTGGTATTGGGGATTTCTAATTCCGCTTCAAAGGTACTTTTAGATTCGTAGCAACGCTGGATATCCTGGTGAATTACATGGTCAGCTCCATACATTTCGGCACTGGGGTGATGCTGGAAGTTTTCGAGCAGATAATTGTTAGCGGCTTCGGCGGCACTATTGTAGTCAATGAGGTAAAAATTGCCATTACGCTGCTGCCAAGTGTAGGTGGGAATGGGGAAATTGCGGTACTGGGAACGAAGACGGGCCTCGGTTATCCGAATTTTTTGAGCGGCGGCATTACGGGCAGTGATATCCCGGCAAACACAGATCAAGTCGTTGTCGTTGGTGATGGTGAGGGAAATTTCTTGGATGAAGGTCTGGCCTGTTTGTCGCTGGGCGATCGCCTCCCCTTGCCAGGATTTCGTGGTCTCGAGATGGGGCAAAATTTCGGTAGTTAATCGGGCCTGCTCCGCGGGGGCAAAGAGAACCGTTTGCCAAGGATGTCCCCGCAAACTCAGTAGATGGGGATAGTCGAAGAGTTCGAGAAAAGCTGGATTGACCGAAATAAATTCTCCCTGTTGCAAAATGGCGATCGCATCCACCGCCGCATCCACTGCGGCCAACTGACGCCGGAGATTTTGTTCAATTTTTTCGAGGACTTGGGTCCGTTGTTCAACGCGAAATTCCAATTCTTGGTTGAGGGTTTTGAGGGTGGTCTCAAAGGCTTGGCGATCGCTCATGTCCATCCCCGTGGCGATCACATAGCGCACTTGTCCCTCCTTATCCAACAACACCGCATTCGACCACCGCAAATGGTAGCTTTTGCCCGACTTCGCCCGCCAGTCCACTTCATAGGTGCGGTTATTTTTCCCCTGGATCAGAATGCTAAATTCCTGGGTCACTTTGGCGATCGCCGCCTCATCCCGCAGAAAAAGATCCCAGAGATACCGTTGCTTCACTGCTGCCGCTCCATAACCTGTGAGTTGTTCGCAGGCCGGGTTAAACCGCAGAATTCGCCCCTCGGCATCGAGAACCATAAACAAGGCCGGGGTAAGGTTAAACAGGGTTTCTAGAAAGTCCTGTTCCTGGCGCAGGGCCACTTCGACCCGTTGACGCTGCTGAATTTCGGCACTGAGGGTCGCATTGAGGGATCTGAGTTCTTGGGTACGGTGGTGGATCATCTCGGCGAGGCTCTTTTGCTCCCGGAGAAGTTGCTGTTGAGCGACCTTGAGAGGGGTGATGTCATGGGCCGCCCAGACCACTTGCTGGGCATCAATGGCGACAATTTTTGCCACAAACCACAGGGGGGCCACATCCGCTGCTACGGTCAGGGAATATTCATACCGAGAAAATGCAGACTCGGGCTCTGGGGCATGGGCGATCGCCTTTTGGAGATAGGGAGCAAGGGTGGGCCGCTGCTGTTGTAAAAATTGATAAGTGAGATCACAAAGATTAACCGATCCCTGACAATGGTGTTTCTGGGGATGCGTTACTTGGGTAATCTCCCAAGTGCGGGGGTGAATTACAAAAACGAGATCCGTAATCGCCTCAAATAGGACCTTTAACTGAGCATCGGTGGTTTCCAGTTGGTGGGCGATCGCCCCCTTAGCAGTCATTTCCGCCTGGAGTTGTTGGCTGAGGCCCTGTAGCTTGTCTTCCTGTTGCCGGAGACGATTTTTAATCCCCTGGGCTTCGAGGGCATAGCGCACCGAACGCATTAAAATTTCCCGTTCCGTCTGGGATTCCCCTTCACACAAACTCCGGAGCAGATAATCCTGGGCCCCCAGGTCAATACATTCCTGGGCTAGTTGGATCTGGATGGGGTCATCCTGACTAAGGAGTAAAATGGCCCGGTGGTCGCCGTTCTGTTGCAATTGGGTGAATGCTCCGGGGTTACCGTTGGGGAGGAGGGTGAGATCAAACAAAATGAGGTCATAGGGGGCCGTTGTCAGTTGGGCGATCGCCTGGGTCAGACTATCCACCTGGGTTACTTGAAAGCGCAGGGGACTCCCGAGGGGGGGGTGGAGTAAATGCTGGAGAACCCTTGATTCGGCGGCGAGGTCTTCGATCAGTAAGACGCGGTAGGGCGATCGCCTGGTTTTTGGTGCCGTTTGTGCTAACTGGGCTGTTAAAACCTCTGTTTTCTGGGTTGCCCGTTGGAGCCGTTGCCGGAGGCCGTGGGTCTGCCAATGGAGGGCGATTGGATCCGCCGCCGCCAAGATTTCCCGCCAGGTAATCTCCCCCAATACCTGATCTTCCCCATCCACCACCACCGCCCAGGGGCTATTTTGTCCGCTTAGCTGCGTTGCCACCGACCAGAGAGAAGCTGTTGCCGCAACCAGAGGTAATGGGCCTTGATCTTCCCGAGGGATCGGGCTGGTTTCCTCCCCTCGATTCTGGCCATAACTCCGTAAAACATTCCACAGGGTGATTCCCCTTAAATGATTGGCTTGGGGGGTAACCATTGTGCTGGTTGGGGTATCGGTCATCAGGAGGTGGGGCCGAGCTTGCTGCCGGAGGTGGTGGGCCGCCATCAAAGGGGTTGTTGTCGTCGGGAGGAGGGAAAAATCCGTGACCATAACATCCTGCACCTGACGCACCTGGAGGAGGGGTTCTGAGCCCAGAAAGCGTTGGAGACTGAGACGCTCCACAAAGCCTAACCAGGTGCCCACTTCATCCACCACGGGGAGAAGATCTGCTTCTTCTTGGTACATTCGCTCCAGACAAAGCCAGGGATTGTGCAAATCTTTAGGGGCGATCGCCTTGGGGACAGGGGCCATGATCTCACCAGCGACGATTTTCTGGAGATCTGCCTTATCCGTGATCAGCTGTAAAACCGTTTCCGGGAATACTAGGCCCTGGAGTTTGTTCTGCATCCCAACCGCCACACAGGGCGCCACTAACTGTAAACCTACACATTGGGGGACTGCCCAGGGTTGAAACGCTCCCAGCACATTGGTGATCGCCGTTGTGGGGGCCACAATAGGCAGGCGATTGGCCTCAATAATTTGCGCCTCAAAGGCAGTGGAATCGACAGGAAAATTGATCATTACATGGCGGCTCGCGGTATCCAACCCAGGGGCCAGAAAAGAAATAGTGATGCACCATGAAGAAGGACAAAATCATTCTTCCCCCAATCTACCCTGACTTGTTAGGACAGGCCGACATTTCTGCGCCCTTAGTTGCGGTGGTTATTGTGGTAGTGAACCCGGGAACCGGCCCACTGGAGCTTGTCACGGATAGTTTGATAAAAAGAGTAGGTTTCCCGCAGAATAATAAATTTGCAGTCACAGTGAGCTTTTTGGACGTTGACCCACTGCCCCGGCCAGATCGAGGTCGCTAGGGCCCCATCACTCCAGAGTTTGTTGTTGAGATCATAATCTCCCAGGGGCCAGATATCCACATTGGAACGGGCGGGCAACACAATGGGCCGACTGGAAAGGCTCAGGGGACAAATGGGCGTCACGACGATCGCCTCTAAGCCGGGGTGCATAATCGGGCCGTTGGCCGAAGCGGTGTAACAGGTTGAGCCTGTCGAGGTAGCCACCAACAACCCATCCCCGTGGTATTGATCCACAATGGTGCAATCGACTTCCATTTCAAAAACTGCCGTGGGCATCCGGTCAATGGCCGCCGGTTTCACACACATTTCATTGAGGGCATAGAAAGTTTCACTCACAATTTCTGGATCATGGCGATCGCCTTCGCAGATACGAGCCTCTAACATCATCCGGGTTTCCACCGCGTAGGCGTCATTTTTGAGCCGTTGCCAAAGAGCTTCACTGTCCTGGAGCTGCTCAAAGGGTTCCGTTAAAAATCCCAGGTGTCCCCCCACATTGATCGCCAGGATGGGAATCTTTTCCTTAGAAAGGTGGCGAGCCGCCGCAAGTACGGTACCATCCCCCCCCAACACAATGGCCAGATCAATGGGTTCACTCACCGAAGCCAAAAAGACGGGATAGGGATTATCCTTAAAGCCACTGGGCCCCAGGAGAATCTTACTGCCCCTAGCCTCGAGCTCGTGGGCACAGCGTTCCGCCCATTTTTTTGCAAAGGGATCGCCAGCTTTGTAGGCAATGATGACTTGGTCAAGTTTCACGGGATTTTTTAGGATGGTTCTGGGCGCACCCGAAAGCTTTGGTGACTCTGGTCGACCCCAGCTAAAAATTCTGCCGTAGGTCTATCACTACTATAGGTAATCACCCAGAAGACGACATCGCCCGGATAAACATAACTGATTTGCTGTAACTGGCCCTGGGTTAGTTCTAGGCGCCCCCAATTAGTCTCTTGGGTTGCGGTCACAGTGATGCCCGTGGCCTGGAGCTGCTCCACCTGTTGATTTAAATAGGCTTCTAGGGACAGGTTTTCTGGGCGTTCTTCCTGAACAACATTAATGCTCTCGAGGTTATCGTCCTTCTCCCGCAAAGCCAGTAATTCTAAATCCTCGGCATTTTGCCCCAGCCATTCGGTGCGATCATCGCCTTTACCCCAAGCCATAAGAGTAGCTTGCAGGGCTTCGAGATCCAAACCAGGGTTGCCCCCCACATAGCCCGGCGGAATGGATAATTCTACCTGTTCCGTTTTGAGGGTTTGCCATTGATCCTTCGGGATGAGGGCTTGTGTGTCTGGGGGGGGGGTTGTCCCACAGCCCCATAACAAAAACATCAATGTCCCCAAGCTTAAATAACGCCGCAGTGCTGCCATGGCGATCGCCTTCCTCCCCTAACCCCGTTCCTCGAGGGGAATATAAGGCTGATGGTGGACACCGGTATAAACCTGGGTCGGCCGGAAAATCCGGTTTACTCCGAGTTGCTCTTTCCAGTGGGCGAGCCAACCTGCCACCCGGGCGATCGCAAACAGGGGCGTGAATAAATCGCTGGGAATCCCTAACTTGCGGTAAACCAAACCAGAATAGAAATCAACATTGGCGTAAATACCCTTATGGCCGTATTTTTCCTCGACGATTCTTTCCAGTTCCAGGGCGATCTTGTAGTAGGGATCTTCCCCTTCCAGCTCAAATAATTCCTCTGCTAGACCCTGGAGAATCACCGCCCGGGGATCTTTGACCTTATAAACCCGGTGACCGAAGCCCATAATTTTCTGTTTATTTGCCACACAGGTTTCCACATAGTCCCGCACATTTTCCACGGAACCAATTTCTTCGAGCATCAACAGCACTTCCTCGTTTGCTCCCCCGTGGAGAGGGCCAGCCAAAGTCCCCACCGCCGAAGCGATCACCGCATAGGGATCCGTTAGGGTTGATGCGGTCACCATCGCTGAAAAAGTCGAAGCGTTGATCGTATGCTCTGCGTGGAGCATCAAGCAGATATCAAAAATTTTCGCCTGGAGATCGTAGGGACGACACTCCGTCATCATGTAGAGGAAATTCGCCGCATAATCGAGGCTGTCATTGGGCTGGATTGGGTCGTTTCCCTTGCGCATGGAGTGGGCCGCCGCCACCATCGTGGGAATTTTTGCCAACAGACGCACGACCGCATGACGGATGTAGTCTGGGTTATCCAGAGCGCGCCGGGAATAGAATAGACCTAGGGCTGCAGCAGAAGTTTGGAGGGCATCCATCGGGTGACCGGTTTCGGGAAAACATTTCATCATGTCCCGGATGCGGTATTTAATCCGACGGTGATAAAGAATATCGTTTTTAAAATCTTCAAGTTCCTGGTGGGTGGGCAAGTTCCCCCAGATGAGGAGATAGGCAACTTCGAGGAAAGAACTTTTGGCGGCGAGTTCTTGGATCGGGATGCCCCGGTATTCGAGGATGCCATTTTTTCCATCGACGAAGCTAATGCTGGATTGGGCTGCAGGAATTCCTTCTAAGCCGGGTTTAAATTCGCAACCAGTCGTCATATTGTTTTCCTTGATTAGATCCTAAAAATAATGGTCAGGCTGATATTCTTGATGCCCATGGCTAACTTAGCCTATCACGGGGGTTAGGACAGTAGCCATTTTGGCGAGGTCAGGAGAAATAGCTCGTTATTGGTGTGGGCCTGGATGCGGGCGGCTCCGGAACGGATACCGATAATGCCTGCTTTTTTTAAGACCAAATGTTGCCCTGTCTGACCAAAGGCGATCGCCTCGGCCCATTCCCCCAAATCCGGCTGATGCCCCACGAGGACTAACTTCGCATCTGGTGCAGCCTGCCAATGTTCTAGCCAAGCGAGGAAGGATCCCAAGGATCCCCCCGGAGCTAATTCCTGGAAAATCTGAGGAGGGGCGCCAAGGTTTTCGGTAAATAAAATTTCTGCGGTTTGTCGGGCTCGCAGGAGGGGACTGGTCAAAATACCGTCAAAATAAAGCCCCAATTGACCTAGGCGTTGGGCAACGAACCTTGTCCGGGTTTCTCCCTTAGGAAT
>JAYKIK010000119.1:0-6512 GCA_035284725.1 Synechococcus sp. | reverse complement strand
GATTGGCTGATCTCCCGGCAGCGGTACTGGGGTTGCCCGATCCCGATGATCTACTGCGATGACTGTGGCGTGGTGCCCGTACCCGAGAGCGATCTCCCCGTGGTGTTGCCTGAAGATGTAGAATTTTCCGCCCGGGGTGGTTCTCCCTTGGCCCAGATGGCAGACTGGCAGGCAGTGGCTTGTCCCTGTTGTGGTAAGGCCGCCCGTCGGGAAACGGATACCATGGATACCTTTATCGACTCCTCCTGGTATTTCCTGCGCTACACCGACGCCAACAATACCGAAAAACCTTTCGCCCTTGATGAAGTCAACGATTGGATGGCGGTGGATCAGTATGTGGGGGGTATTGAACACGCAATTCTTCATCTACTCTATTCCCGCTTCTTTACAAAAGTGGTGCGCGATCGCCAATTGGTGGCCGTGGATGAACCATTCAAGCGGCTACTCACCCAGGGGATGGTCCAGGCCCTGACCTACAAAAATCCCCGCACCAATAAATATGTCCCCGCCGATCAAATCGATCCCAATGACCCCAAGGATCCGGAAACCGGCGAACCGCTTACAGGCTTCTACGAAAAAATGTCGAAGTCGAAGTATAACGGCGTTGATCCGGCGTTGGTGCTCAATAAATATGGGGCCGACACGGCGCGGATGTTCATTCTCTTTAAAGCGCCCCCTGAAAAGGATCTGGAGTGGGACGATGCGGACGTGGAGGGACAATTCCGCTTCCTGAACCGCATTTGGAATCTAGTCACCGCCTATCAAACGGCAGCCGTTATGGTAAAACCCACGGGAGAATTGTCTAAGGCAGAAAAGGATCTACGTCGGGCCGTCCACACGGCAATCAAGGAAATCCAGGAGGACCTCGAAGGGGACTACCAATTTAATACAGCGATCGCTGAGCTGATGAAACTCAACAATGCGATCAAAGAGATGAAATGCGTTGACTCCCCCGTTTATAAAGAGGCCATCGAAACCCTGATCCTGCTGTTGGCACCCTTTGCCCCCCACATTGCCGATGAACTCTGGTCTACCCTCGGCCACAGCGAATCGATTCACACCGTTCCTTTTCCAGCACTGGATAAAACGGCCCTCACCGTTGATGAGATCACCATCGTGATCCAAATCCTAGGGAAAACCCGGGGCACAATCCAAGTTCCGGCAGGCATCAGCAAGGAGGACCTAGAAAAAGTCGCCACCGCATCCGACATTGCCCAGCGGTACATCGCCGGCCAAGAGGTGAAAAAAGTGATTGTGGTGCCGAATAAATTGGTGAATTTTGTCATTGCCAAATAAGAACCTGTGCACTTGACCTTACTTCTAATCCAAATTGCATAGGTTTATTTATGGGGGTGTTCCAGGAAACGCCCTTTTTTCTTTTCTTCCCCAGGAAAAAGCGTTAAGAATTGATCGCCATTATGAATCCCTTGATACAGTTAAGGGACTCCGTTGTGCCGTGATTTATGATTAGCCGCTTTAATTTGCCGTTAATTTTAGAAGGATATGCCCAGGGTTACTTTCTGATGGCAGATGAGCAGAATCATTTGGGTTGGTATTCCAGTCGGCAACGGACGTTAATCCCCCTCGATCAGCGGTTTCGTTACCCCAAATCCCTGAGGCGATCGCTCAACCAAAAAATTTTCACCCCCAAAATCAATCAAGCCTTTGAAGCGGTCTGTGCCGGCTGTGCCAATCGGGATGAGACCTGGATTTCGCCGGAGTTGATGGAGATTTATCGGGCCTTGCATCGCGCCGGGTGGGCCCACAGCTTTGAAACCTGGCAGGGGAACCAGTTAGCAGGGGGGATCTTGGGTCTTGCCATTGGGGGGGCTTTTATCGGCGAGTCGATGTTTTTCCAGATTCCCAACGGTTCAAAAGTAGCGATGGTGCTGTTGGTGGAACATCTGCGGCGGCAGGGTTTTCTATTGTTTGATGCCCAGTTACAAAATCCCCACCTGGAACGGTTTGGGTCGTACATCATCCATAACCCAGATTATCGGCGACTCCTGGCCCAGGCGGTGCGTCTGAAATGTCCCTTTGTACCAGATTAGAAGCAACCTGATCTCTTCCTATAATTGAATGGAGTGAAATTTCTGCGGTAAGGGCTTAAATAATGGCTTCCCTTGATGATCTGCTGCGTGATTTAGAACAGCAACACCGGGCAACCCCCGCACCGGATAATCCTTTAGACCAGGCCCTAGAAGCCCTCCAGCAGGAACACCAGGCCCGCCCACAGCCCCCCCAGATAGAATCTCAACCCCTGGGCGATCGCCTTTCGGAGATGTTAGCCGCCCTCGAACAGGGAACGATTGCCCATAAACTCAAGGATTGCGAAAAAAATCAACAGCTTTACCAGGAAATTAACCAACTCATTGCCGCCAAACAAAGCCAGGCCCAACGGCCCCTCCCCCAGACAGATCTAAAGGCGATCGCCGCCGCCGAAAAACAAAAGCAACTGCAGGAAAAATATTGGCGCACCAAGGCCGAAACCTGGCTTAAAGAACTAGATCCCCTATCGAACGAAGGGCTCTGGTTTATGGAATTTGCCAAAAGTTATAACGACCGCCTCAGCGCCGCAATCGAGTATCTCCAGGCATTAGAATGAGAAAACTCAAGACCTTTGGCAATTCCCCGCAGAAACTATGGATTGGTGGCGTAAACTCCGCAATAACCCCCTGGCCCGCCTGGGCGCAATTATTCTGATTACCTTCTATGTCCTGGTGATTGGTGCCGATTTCTTTGCTCCCTATGACCCCTACGCCTCCCAGGTGGATGGTTCCCTGATGCCCCCCACGGCGATCCACTGGCATAATGGCACTCCCCACGTTTATCCCACCAGCCAAGGGCCGACGGATCTGGAAACGGGCGATCGCCAACTGATTATTGACCAAGACAATCCCCAACCCCTCCGCCTTTTCGTGAAGGGAGACCCCTACCAGTTATTGCAGCTAAAATTGCCCCTGCCCCCCAGCTTTGAGGAGAAGGTGATCTTTCCTGGCATCAGAGGCGATCGCCATTTATTTGGTGTAGTGGGGGAGGCTCGCTTTAATCTCCTCGGTACCGACGAACAGGGGCGCGATCAATTGAGCCGGTTGCTCCACGGGGGCCGCATTAGTCTCTTTATTGGTCTGGTGGGGATTGTGATTTCCTTTCCCTTGGGGATGATTATTGGCGGCATTTCCGGTTACTTTGGCGGCTGGATCGATGCGGTGCTGATGCGCTTTGTGGAAGTGTTGATGACCATTCCGGGGATTTATCTGCTGGTTTCCCTCGCGGCGATTCTACCCGCCAGCTTAACGAGTGCCCAGCGGTTTTTATTGATTGTGCTGATCACCTCGTTTATTAGTTGGTCGGGGCTGGCGCGGGTGATTCGCGGTCAGGTTCTGTCGATTAAAAACCAAGAATTTGTCCAGGCGGCCCAAGCTACCGGCGGACGGTCGCTCTACATCATCACCAAACACATCCTGCCCCAAACGGCGAGCTATGCGATTATTTCCGCGACCCTGGCGGTGCCCGGATTTATCATTGCCGAGTCAGTGCTGAGTCTGATTGGGTTAGGGATTCAACAGCCGGACCCCAGTTGGGGTAATCTTCTTTCGTTAAGTACCAATGCCTCGATCTTGGTGTTGCAACCCTGGCTTGTGTGGTCGCCAGCCATTTTGATTATTGTGACGGTACTCGCCTTTAACCTGTTGGGGGATGGCCTCCGGGATGCGCTCGATCCGAAAACCCTACAAAACCGCCGCGATTAGGACTAATGTAGTCAAAACTTGCTAAATACTTAAACTGCCTGGGGTTGAAGCTGTAGCGGGATAACCCTGGGACGTTCTTTGCGTAGGGCACAGAAAAAAGACCGGCGACTTTCCGTGTTTCGTCTCGGTCTTCTTTCTGGTTCGCTCCTCACACACCTGTAAGTTTAGAGCATCTTTTCCAAATGCGCCATGTTTTTCTCAAGTTTTATGTCGAGAATTGCCAATATTTCCGCAGCAGAAAACCTAAAAAGCTTGCTGGTTAAAGGTTTGGGATGATGAAGAAATCTTGCGACGCCGGGAGATATTGCTGTAAAAATTGCCTAAGGTAGGTGAGCCACTGCCAGTAGTGGGCCCCTCGCTCCGGTTCACTGCGGAGAAAATAAAACAAGGTGCAATGGCGTAAGAATTCCCCCAGACTTTTTTCTAAAGCAATGATCAGGTGAGGTTGGGGATGATCATTGAGGCTTGCTAGGGCACAGTGGGCGATCGCCTCCAGGAGGGCTTGCTCCCAAACGGAAAACGGGGTGCGGTCAAAATGCCATTGGGGAGAACAATCAGCATAGTCCCGCGCAAGGGTACTGAGATCCTGGCAGCGGGCTTGCAGGTAGTGGCAGGCAAAAAGGAGATTTGTGTCCAGGGAAGGGATAGTGGGACTTTCTACAATTAACAGTTGATCTAACCAACGGCCAATGTCCGACGGTATAAGCCAAAATTCTAGCCAGCCTCGTTCAGTGGCGATCGCCTTCCAGGTAAGACTCAAGCCATTGTTGGGATTTGGCAGAAGTTGTTGTCGGGAAACTTCAATAAGCCGTTCCAAATATCCCTGGGCAACGCTGTGGGGATCTTGACCTGTCCGGGCGGCATATTTTAAGGCGATCGCCGATCGAAATCCGAGACCCCGACACCGGAAACATAGACCCAGGGGAATGGCCGACGTTTCAGTGGTTTCTAAGTCTAAAATTTGGGCTAGGCGATCGCGGAGGGCCGTGGTGAGGTCTCCCCCTTGGATTACCGCTGAAAAATAAGACATCTTACTTGCCAGGGTTAAGGGTATCTTCTAGGATCATAAAACTTTACATTCTTGACATTTTCCCTTGGTCGAGGTCGTTTTCTCTGCCAATACCCAGAGGATTTCCCACCATTCTCCGCCATTTCATCCATGTCCAATCCCTTTGTTGTTGATGTTTCCCCTGGGTCATCCCCCTTGATTAGCGATTCTTTACAGCAATGGGCAATCGCCTGTTACCGTAGCCGCATTTTTGCCCAGGAAGACATTATTCCGACACGGCCGGGTCTACTGTATTTTGTTACCCAAGGATTTATTCGTCTCGAAAGTCGTCTACAGCCTCCTGCATCTATAGAATCGACCCCAGCAATCCATCCTGTGACCCTAAGCTTTATTGGTGCCGACCAACCCCTCGATCTTTGTTCTGATCAACAGGTTTCCTTCCAGGCGATCGCCCACGTTGACCACACGGAGGTTTTTTGGCTGTACTGGCAGGATCTTACCCGTTGGCCAACCCTAAAAATAGATGTCCTCCAGGCCCTCCGGCAACAGTATCAACACCAACTGCTGACCCAAAGTATCCTTAGCCAACGTAAAACCCTCGATCGTCTATGGCTTTATCTGACAATGTTGGGGCGTACCTACGGAGAAGCCTCGGCCAGCGGTCTGAAACTGCCGTTTGCCCTGACCCAAAACCAGTTAGCTGCTCTGCTGGGTATCACCCCAGTGACAGTGCATCGCTTACTGAAACAACTGATACAGATGGGACAAATTCGATCTATCGGGAAGGATGTCTGGGAAATCATGGTGCGTCACCCTCCGGGCGATCGCCTAGCATTTGGGGCCCATTAAAGACGGAGGATCGCTTGCACCAGGACCATGGTGTCACGATACAGAATATCCTTACCCCAGCGTTGGAGTTGTTGACCCAAGAGATGGTCGGTTTTTTGATCGGCGAGGGGCGTGACCTGTTCAATGCGACAAGCCTGTGCGCCACCACCGGATTCCATGTGCATACAGCCCGAGGTTTCTGAACAAAGCACCGTACAACAATCGGCATCGAGATTACTGGAGGTTAGTTTTAAGCTCACTAAATCCCCCAATACATCGCCCGTATCCGCCATCGGTAAACCGACTAACTCTGCCGTGATGGTTTTATTGTGGCGATCGCCGAATTGAATGCGATGAATTTCGTAATCATCTAATTCCCGTTCAATACTGGTCGGATTCCAACCTAGGCGACTGACCAACCAGCCCAGAAACATCATCGCTTGGGTGGCATTGCCCTTTTCATAGTTGAGGGTCACATGATCCACTTCCCAAATCGCAGCCCGTCGTTCTGGGGGATCAAAGGCTGCTGCGGTTAATTCCTGCCAGGCCGCTAAGCGTCCCCAGTTAAGATCTGCGACATTATGACCCTGTTGGAGTAATTGACCGATGGTCTGTAAATCCCGTTCGGAATCATGGAAGGTGCTGGAATCCACAATTAAGGTATCGCCCTCGCTCAGCAATCGCTGAAACAGCCCATAATCAAGATCCGGAACCCCTTTCCACCAGATAAATTTCGGCAGATCGCGCACCATTAACGCCGTAATTAACCCGCCGATTCGTTCCAATGCCGCCGCCGTGCCACTCAGGGTAATGTACTCACAACAAACCAGCGTACTCCCCCCCATTTTATTGATCGGACAATAGGCAGATACTTGCGCTGAAACACCCTCATCATTCCCCGTCGTCGGACAAAGGGTAATAAT
>JAYKIK010000118.1:0-6799 GCA_035284725.1 Synechococcus sp. | reverse complement strand
AGTTCACGCACCTGTTCCAGGAACATATCGGGGAAGAGTTTGTAGAGTCCCAACATTGCGGGATTCTTCTTGAAATAGGCTTTAATGGCGCGATCTGCATTCGCCTTATATTCGTCGGAGTCGAGATAGGCATCAAATTGACCATAGCCCATATCTCTGCCATGCCATAACATTGCCTGCATACAAGCTTCGGCAAATTCCATGTTAATGCGGTCATGGAATAGGTGATGAAAGAGCTTCGGGGCTTTGAAGGTTTCGCCCTTTTTCATGAACTCTAACAGTTCGGGGTGAGCGGAGCCTGTACCGCGCCAAATGCGGAGATCGGCTTGGTCACCTGCGTAATGATTTTGCCGTTCTAAATATTCGTCGGAAATGAAATATTTAAAGAAGCGGAAGGGTTCAAGGAAAACTTGTTCGGCAATGTAGAGCAGATCCCGCCAGTAGAAATCCATCGGTACAGCATAGGCTTTATAAATGCCGATGATTTGCATCAGATTTTCGGGGGTGTCCGGTAGCATCGATCCCCCGGCTTCGAGGCGGTGAATGACATCGGCGTGGGGATGGGTGGAAGGGGGAATTTTGTTGGTGGTGATCATAACGACGTTTCCTAAGCTCAAGTTGGGCATGATGCCCCCTATAAAGGTGCTACAGGGGGTAATTAGTTAGGGTTGAGTTTGTGTCATTTCGCTGGGCGTGAGGGCGATCGCCTCGGTGGGGAAAGTGGCAATGAAGCGATCGGTGGTGGGTTCGATCCAACGGGTCAGCCATGCGGGTTGAATCCCCAGGAACAGAATTAATACGGTCAGGGCGATCGCCGGAATTTTTTCAGTGGCAAACACTTTCGGGTAGTAGGCGGTGTGACTGTCGAGACGACCAAAACAGGTACGGTTCAGCAAAATCACGAAATACACCGCTGTTAAACCAGAAGCGATAATACAGAACAGCGTCGGAATGGGGAAACGGCTAAAGCTGCCTTGGAAAACCAAAAATTCAGCGACGAAACCCACCAGACCGGGAATCCCTGCACTGGCCATCCCCGCCAAAATCAGCAGGCTACTGGTCAAGGGCAACCCCCGCACCGGATTCATCAAACCATTCAACACATCGAGATCACGGGTTCCGACTTTGCGCTCAATAATGCCGACAAGGTGAAACAGTAACGCCAAAATCAAACTGTGGCTAATCATCTGGGCAACCGCGCCGAGCAAACTTAACTCCGTACCCGCTGCCGTGGAAACGAGGATGTAACCCATATGACCGATGGAACTATAGGCCACCATCCGCTTTAAATCCCGTTGGGCGATCGCCGCCAAGGAACCATACATCACGCTGACTGTACCAATCACGGCCAAAGCAGGCGCCACGGTAGACCACACATCCGGGAACAGTTGTAGCCCAAAACGCACTAAACCGTAGGTTCCCAATTTGGCAAATACGCCACCGAGGAGGACGGTCACCGCAGGGTTCGCCTCTACATAGGCATCGGGCAACCAAGTATGTAACGGCACGAGGGGAATTTTGATGCCAAAACCAATTAACAGAATCGTTAACAGAATTACTTTGGTGTTGAAATCAAGGTTGGCGAGGGTTAAATTTTCAAAGTCGAAATTCGAGGATTGACTTAACCAAACCATCCCTAAAAATGCCGCCAAGACACACAAACCAGAAATGGCCGTATAGATTAAAAATTTGGTCGAAGCATAGCCTTTTTTCTCGCCGCCCCAAATGGCAATCAGGAGATAGAAAGGAATTAATTCAATTTCATAGAAGAGGAAGAACAGGAGCAAATTATTAGCAACCAATGCCCCCGTAATCCCACTGTTAATTAACAGAATTAACGAGTAATAAAGTTTGGGACGGTGGTTATTTTCCCCAATGCTATAGATGGCGACCAGAGTCAATAAACTATTGAGCACAATCAACGGTAGGGATAAACCATCCACCCCAAGGTTATAGTTCAAGCCCAAAATGCTTAACCAACTATGGAATTCGGTATATTGCATCCCAGCATCTTGCAAATTGAGGTTAATCAATAACCCACTACTAATGCCTAGGGTGACAATGGTGAAAATGGTTGTCAAAATACGGGTTAGGGGGCGCGGAAACAAGGCGATCGCCCCGATGCCCACCAGCGGTAAAAATAGCAATAAACTCAGCATAATTTTCACAAAAAGGTCTAGAAAGGTTCAGCAAATGTCGTCATCTAGGCATCAATTAAAATTGCCAATGTTTCATCAGGGGATAGGCTAAAGCCGCAATAAAGAGCAGAATGCCAGCCATGATAGAGAGGGCATAGGATTGACTTTGGCCAGAGTTGTTATACTTCAAGCTTTGTCCGCCAAATAGGGTTGCTAAACCGAGGAGATTGATCATGCCATCGACAAAGTAGCGGTCTAACCAATCAATAATTTTGGAAATAAAACCAACGGCCAAAATAACTGTATTTTTATAAAGTTCAGCCGTATATAAATCCTTGGCAAAAAATTCGCGAATCGCTGCCGGGAATAACCCAATGGGCTTCTGAATGCTCTCGCTGAGATAGAGATAGGATGCACATCCACCACCGAATAGCGTAGATGCCACTAACACCGCCACCACAGGCAGATTTAATTGTTGCCAATCGGGTAAAAAGTTGAGTTTAGCTAAGACGAAGGGACTATGTAGGGCAAATCCGGTCAAAATCACCATCGGCAACACTAATGCCCAGAGACCTTCCGGCGATCGCACCGTCATCGGTTTGGGTTGACCCCCAAAAATCAAGCTAAATTCACGCATGATACTAAAGGCTGTCAGGGCATTCACCGTAATGAGTACCATGGCTAAGGTCGGATGCGTATTCCAAAAATTCGTCGTTAACTGTGCCAAACTCCAAAAACCACCGAAGGGCGGCAATGCCACCAAGGATGCGGCTCCCACCAGATAACAAATCCCTGTAATCGGACGACGGGACCATAAGCCACCATATTTCGTTAAATCTTGGCTGATATTCGTTAACACCACCCCGCCGATCGCCATGATCAAAATCGCCATCGCAATGCCATAGGTGAGCAGCAATACCAGGGTGGTTTCATCCTGTTGGGAACCCACCGCCATAAACACGATGCCCATATAGGCACTGACGGAATAGGACAAGGAACGCTTGATATCAATCTGGGCGATCGCCACCAGCGCAGCCCCAATCGCCGTCGTTGCCCCAATCGCAATCATAAAAGTCGAGGCCACATCCGACAGAGCAAAAATCGGTTGTAACTTAATCAGTACCCATGCCCCCGTACCCACAACCAAGCTATTCCGCACAACGGTTGCCGGAACCGGGCCTTCCATCGCCTCATCGAGCCACAGGTGTAAGGGAAACTGAGCGCACTTACCCAACGGCCCCATAATCAACGTTAGACACAGGAGCGTTGCCACTGTCGGGTTCAATTCCGCCGTCGCCGCCCATGCGGCCAAACCATCAAAATTCCAAGTGCCAGCCAAGGGCAATAAAGCCACAACCCCCATTAACAGGAACAAATCCCCGATCCGTTTCGTTAAAAACGCATCCCGTGCCCCCGTGACAACCAGGGATTGATTAAACCAATATCCAATCAATAGGTACGTCCCCAAGGTGAGAATTTCGAGGACAACGTAGCTGAAAAAGAGAGAATTGCACAGCACGAGCGCAAACATCCCCGCCTCAAACAAACTCACCGTCGCGAAAAATCTCGCCCACCCCCAATCCATTTCGAGGTAAGCCACCGCGTACAGCTTGGCCAGAAAGTTAATCCCTGCAATCAAGATCAACGCCCCAATCGTAATACTCGAAATATCAAGGTCAATGGATAGGGTGAGATCCGCCGCCTGTAACCAAAGGAAGGAAGGCTTTAGGGCCGGCTGTTGCCATCTTTCGATAAAGGCGAGGGAGCTATGGACTAAGGCGATCAAAGTCAAAAACATATTGACGTAACCGGCTGGACGGGGCCCCGTTTTTCTGGTGATGCCGGGCATCCACAGCGCTGACAGACCCATTCCCAGCAAAGGATAGCAGGGAACAAGCCAGACACTCTGACTGAAAAAAGTATTCATTTTACGATGACGCTGAAATAATTTGTTTTTTTAAAAGAGGGCATGAACCCGCTTTATTTCTACTGGGAAATTCATGGGGAATCCCTAGGGTAGAACCTTGGAACTTTCAGGATTGGAGGGCAAGCGATCGCCTTCCTGAATTTTCCAGAGTTTTTTGGCTAGACCTGACCATAAACTCCAAAAATGCCTGGGCAATCACCGACAATTGTTTCCCCGCTAGGTGGGCCACGTACCAGTGACGCTGGATGGGGAAATGTTCCACATTCAACACCGTTAACTCGCCATTAGATGGTTCGGTAATCAGGGTGTGACGAGACAATACAGAAATCCCTAACCCCCCGGCGATCGCCTGTTTAATCGCTTCATTAGAACCGAGTTCTAACCGCATCTGTACCGACACGCCGTGTTCTGCAAGGAGTTTTTCCACAGCCCGACGGGTACCTGACCCCATTTCTCGGGAAATAAAATCTACCCCCTGCAGGGCCGAAAGGGGAATATTTTTGCGATGGGCCAGGGGATGATCAGCCCGGGCAACCACCACTAATGGATTTTCTAAAAATGCCTCTGCCTGCACCTCCAAATCATCTGGCAAATTACTCAAGATGTAGAGATCATCCTGATTTTCCGCCATCCGGTCGTGGAGTTGCTGGTGATTGATTACCTGTAAAGACACATCAATGTCGGGGTAATCCTGGCAAAACTCCCCTAAAATCCGTGGTACAAAATATTTAGTTGTCGTGATCACACCTAAGCGGAGCTGTCCCCGTCGTGCTCCCTGCAGTGCTGCTAACTTCATTTCAAAGTTATCCAACTGCTCGAAAATTCCTTGGCAAGTCGCCAGTAACTCCTCCCCCACCTCCGTGAGGTATAGCTTTCTGCCGATATGTTCAAACAGTGGCATCCCAATGGTTTGGGTCAACTGTTTCACTTGCCCAGAAACTGTCGGTTGAGTGATCGATAATTCTTCGGCAGCCTTGGTGAAACTACCATGCCGTGCCGTTGTTTCAAACACCTTCAGTTGATGCAGGGTGGCAGGGATCAAGGTTTTACTCCTGAACTTGTGAGGTTATGCCTGAGTTTAACAACCCCATAGACTAGAGTCAATATATGAAAATATCGCCATAGTTTTAATGCTATATAAACAAAAGCTATCTTTGCTCCCGGTTTTTGCGTCAAAATACTGATGATTATTGGGGCGGGTTTTGGGCAGCCATGACATTAGCAGGAGAATTGCCGAGGCACAGGAGATAATCTAGCGTAAACACCATGGCTGATTCCTGGGATATTTCTGTTTCAGATCAATGCTTTGCAAAGAAAATTTTACGGCGTCTAAAACTTTTGCTACTCAACCTGACAGATATTGGTCAGGATTTCAACAAAGGTGGGATAAGAAATAGAGGCCGCTTCTGCCCGGTGAATTCGGGTTTTTCCCTGGGCGTTGAGGGCGGCGATCGCCAAACTCATGGCAATGCGGTGGTCAGTGTAACTATCGGTTTCTGTGCCGTGGAGGGTTGCTCCCCCAGTAATTTCAAGGCCATCGGGATGTTCAATAACCTTCGCCCCCATTTTGCTCAGTTCCGCCGCCATCACCGCAAGGCGATCGCTTTCTTTGACCCGCAACTCCGCCGCATCCTTAATCAGGGTTGTGCCTGACGCAAAACAAGCCGCCACCGCCAGAATTGGAATTTCATCAATCAGACGGGGAATGATGTCTCCGCCGATGGTGCAACCTTTTAGGGGGGAATACTGTACCCGCAAATCGGCGACGGGTTCCCCAGCCACTTCCCGGGCATTTTCGAGGGTCATGTCCGCACCCATCATCTGCATCGCTTCGATAATGCCAGTACGGGTCGGATTAATTCCCACGTTTTCAATGGTCAAATCCGAATCGGGAACAATCGCCGCCGCCACCATCCAAAAGGCCGCCGAACTAATGTCTCCCGGCACAATTACTTTTTGTCCCTTGAGGGTGGGATAGGGATCTATGGTCACGCTGTGGGTTTCTGGATCAATCGTTAAATTCGCCCCAAAGGCCCGCAACATCCGTTCACTATGGTCGCGGGAGAGGGCTGGTTCCGTGACGGTGGTTTGACCCTCTGCCAAAAGACCCGCCAATAAAATACAGGATTTCACCTGGGCCGAGGCAATGGGTGATTGGTAATGAATGCCCTGTAATTGTTGTCCTTGGATCGCCAGAGGCGCGAGGGTATTCCCTTTTTTGCCCCAAATTTGGGCGCCCATTTCCTTGAGGGGATTCACCACCCGAGACATCGGCCGCGATCGCAAAGAGCCATCCCCCGTCACGGCAAAGAAACGTCCCGCTGACGCCGCCAAAAGACCGATCATAAGACGCATGGTGGTGCCAGAGTTCCCCGCATCGAGGACATTATCGGGTTCCTGTAAATTCCCCAGGCCAATCCCTTGTACACGCACTTCTCTTTCATTCAGTTCTGAAATCTGGGCCCCCATCGCCCCAAAGCAAGCCGCCGTACTCCGGGGATCTTCCCCCAAGAGCAGACCTTCAATAATGGTTTCCCCTTCGGCGATCGCCCCCAACATCAGGGCCCGGTGAGAGATGGATTTGTCCCCTGGAATCCGTACTTTTCCCTGCAAACTCAGGCCCGAGGCGGGTGGAGTAATCACAAGTTGCTGGTGAGAAGAAGCGGTTTCAAGACGAATCATGGTTTCGGGAATGACAAATTGGGCGATGTCATCTTAGCGGATTTCCAAATCC
>JAYKIK010000117.1:0-3341 GCA_035284725.1 Synechococcus sp. | reverse complement strand
CTGCAAAACCTCCACTCCCCAGTTCGAATCTGGGTACCACCTTTTAAATCTCTATCAGCAAAACTGCCCCCAGAGTTTCAAGTATGGAATTTGGGCAGGGGACAGGCGATCGCCTTTTGTCTATCTTGTCTTGTCCAACAAAAAAAGGACCCAGGTAATTTTCCCGAGCCCTTTTATTCAATATCAACGGTTAACTACGCATCCCCAGAAAAAGCTTTAGCCTTATCCGCCTGTTTTTTCGCAAGCATGGCTGCAGTTTTCTCCCGATTAATTTTTAGGATCACAACCCCGAGAGGGGGCAGGCACAGATCCACGGAATAGGGCAAACCATGGAAGCCCCAGTCTTCCGTCCATACACCACTAAAATTCAGTAGATTGCTCCCCCCGAAAACGTCTGCATCACTGTTGAGGACTTCTTCGTAATAACCTTCCTCCGGCATGCCGATGCGGTAGTGGCTATGGGGTTGCGGCGTAAAATTACACACCACAATCAGGAAATCATTGGGATTCTTCGCCCGCCGAATGAAAGATAGCACGCTGTTTTGAGCATCAGAACAATCAATCCACTGGAAGCCTTCCTCCTCAAAATCCCGTTCATAGAGCGCTGGTTCCCGTTGGTATAACTCGTTTAGAGCTGTGAAAAAGCCTTTGAGCTTGTGGTGGGGCTCATGTTGTAATAAATCCCAACTCAAATCATCCCAAACATTCCACTCGTTCCATTGGCCAAATTCCATCCCCATAAACATCGTTTTCTTACCGGGATGGGCAAACATATAAGCAAATAAAGCTCGAACATTGGCAAATTTCTGCCATTCATCCCCCGGCATTTTCCCGATGATCGAACTTTTGCCATGGACTACCTCATCGTGGGAGAGGGCCAACATATAGTTTTCGCTGTGGTGGTACCACATACTAAAGGTGATGCTGTTTTGGTGGTGCTGCCGGAACCAGGGATCCATGCTGAAATACTTGAGGTTATCGTGCATCCAGCCCATGTTCCACTTCAGGTTAAAGCCGAGGCCGCCGAGGTAGGTAGGACGGGAAACCATCGGCCAAGCGGTGGACTCTTCGGCAACGGAGATAATGCCTGGGTAGTATTTAAAGATCAAATTATTGGTCTGGCGGAGAAATTCAACGGCCTCGAGGTGTTCGTTGCCACCGTAATCGTTAGCTAACCATTCGCCATCTTCCCGGTCGTAATCGAGATACAACATGGAAGCGACCGCATCCACCCGAATGCCATCAATGTGATATTTGTCGAACCAAAAGAGGGCATTGGCAATGAGGAAATTGCGGACTTCATTGCGGTTGTAGTTAAAGATTAAAGTGCCCCAGCCCTTATGTTCTCCTTTGCGGGGGTCGGCATGTTCATAGAGGTGGGTGCCATCGAAGTAGGCAAGGCCATGGGCATCCTTGGGGAAGTGGCCAGGAACCCAATCCACAATAACTCCAATACCATTGGCATGGCACTGATCAATGAAGTACATCAAATCTTCGGGGTTGCCGAAGCGGGAGGTGGGGGAATAATAGCCAGTGACTTGATAACCCCAGGAACCATCGAAGGGATGTTCGGCAATGGGAAGTAATTCGATGTGGGTGTAGCCCATTTCCTTGACATAAGGGATGAGCTTATCAACCAGCTCGTAATAGCTGAGGTAACGGGCGCCGGTTTTGTGGTCATTGACAGGAATCGGGTCGACTTCGCCGGAGAGGAGCTTCATTTTTTCGGTGGCGGAACCATGGAGCCAAGAACCGAGGTGCAATTCATAGATGGAAACGGGATTTTTCAGGGGATTTTGTTGGGCCCGCTGGTTGAGCCAAGCCTGATCTTGCCATTGGTACTGATCCAGATTGGTCACGATGGAGGCTGTGTCGGGACGGATTTCCCGGAAAAAACCGTAGGGGTCAGATTTTTCGTAGATGTGGCCGTGTTGGTTTTTAATTTCGTATTTATATTTTGTGCCGGGGCCGAGGTCGGGGATAAAAATGCCCCAGATACCGACGTTTAAACGACGCATTTGGTGCTTGCGGCCATCCCAGTTGTTGAAATCACCGAGGACGGAGACATTTCGGGCATTGGGGGCCCAGACAGCAAAGTAAACCCCTTGTACGCCTTCGACTTCAACGAGGTGGGCACCGAGTTTGTTGTAGATCCGGTGGTGATTCCCTTCAGCAAAGAGGTGGAGGTCGAGGTCGCTGATGTGGGGAGCTTCAGCAAAAGCATAGGGATCATTGATGGTGATTTGGCGATCGCCTTCCTGGAGTTTCAGTTGGTATTTCGGGGTGGTATCGCTATGGAGGGTGCATTCAAAAAAATGGGGGTGGTGCACCGAGGCCATGGGGTGTTCTGTCTGGGATGCTTGATCAATTACCCAGGCTTGGCTCGCGGAGGGAAGATAGGCGCGAATGGACCAGGTTGTCGGGTTGGGATCGTCGGTGGTGGGGTGGCAACCGAGGACGGCATGGGGA
The DNA here is from genome assembly GCA_035284725.1 of Synechococcus sp. Lineage (GTDB taxonomy): Bacteria > Cyanobacteriota > Cyanobacteriia > Cyanobacteriales > MRBY01 > MRBY01. Next base: position 872 of record JAYKIK010000117.1, on the reverse strand, counting down.
TTGTCGTGGTGATTGGAGATGATTTGATTGACCTGGTCTGGGGTGAGGAGGGTAGGCATTATGGTATTACTTCAGAAATTTGTTAAAGGTTTATTAAAAATTTTTGTTTTATAAAAGGTTAGCTAAGGCTGCTCGGGAGAGGCGATCGCCCTGTGGGATGATTGTGACAAAGAGGTTTTAGGAGAAATGTCGTGGGTGATACCTTGTCCCCGATCCCACGTCCTAGGGTTTGTTTTTTCAGGAAATGGGCAGGAAAACTATAAATTGAGCCTTATTTTAAGAGATTGATCTTCACTGTAAACGGTTTTGACTAATTCGCAATCGTTCCCCTGGGAGATGGTTGCATTTTGTTATGGTAGGCGATCAAACCTGTTTCAATCTTAGAAGCAATCCCGTTTTCCCCTCAATTTTGTGAAGGTACCCAGGGGATCGGTCGTATTCAAATTTTCTTGCAATTGGCGATCGCCACAGCGTAAAAAAGGATTAGTCTGTTTCTCGAGGCTTAGGAGGGTGGGAATGGTAGGTTCCTGGCGCTGCCGTTGGGCCTTTACTTGCTGGAACCGGGCCTGTAAAGCTTCATTCTCCGGATTCACCGTGAGGGAAAACTGAATATTTCTGAACGTGTACTCGTGGGCGCACCAAATCCGGGTGTCGTCCGGCAACTCACAAATCTGCTGGAGGGAGGCAAAGAGTTGATCCGGTGTCCCTTCCAGAAGGCGACCACAACCATTCGCAAAAAGCGTATCGCCACAGAATAAGTCCCCACTTATCTCGGGTTCCGTCGGCAGAAAATAATAGGCAATGTGCCCTTGGGTGTGGCCCGGCACAAATAAAATTTCGGCGGTGCGGTCAAAGACCTGGAGGCGATCGCC
>JAYKIK010000116.1:0-6513 GCA_035284725.1 Synechococcus sp. | reverse complement strand
CTTTTTTGCTAAATTAAAGCAATACAGAGCAATTGCGACTCGCTACGACAAAACAGATCGCAATTTTTTAGGGGCAATTTATCTGGCAGCTTCGATTATCTGGCTTAATTAATGACACGCCCTAGTATAAAAAAATCTACCAGTTCTAAGGTGATCGCCAATTATTACCTTTTTTTTCGTTTGCTTGACGTCGAGAAATATTGTTGAACAGAAAGAGGGCACCGCTGACGAAACAGTCCCCTCCATTTTTAAGTGAGTTATCTTGATTTAAAGGCTTTGAAATTAGCCAAGGGCTTCTAGGAGTTGTTGTTTGGCCACTTGGAGGGCTTCGGGGAGTTTGCTCGCATCCCGTCCCCCGGCCTGGGCCAGATTAGGGCGACCCCCGCCCCCGCCACCGCAGAGTTTAGCAATGGCACCAATAAATTTTCCGGCCTGCAGTTGTTTTCCTTTATAAATTTCCTCCGCAAAAGCAGCTACCAGGGAAACCTTGCCTTCTTCGGGAATGGAAGCGAGGACAACGGCGGCACTACCGAGTTTTTGTTGGAGGCGTTCAGCGGCGGTTTGGAGAGCTTTGGCATCGAGATCACCCATGTTTTCCACAAGGATTTTAAATTCTCCGACGGTTTCCGCTTGGCTCACGAGAGCTTCGGATTTGGCGATCGCCAATTCACCCTTGACCTTTTCCAATTCCTTTTGGGTGTTGCGCAGTTCCGCCTGGATATTTTCCACCCGTTCCGTAATTTCTTCCGGTTTGGCCTTAAATTTATCCCCCAGTTCCTTGACCACCTGGTCCCGCACCTTGAGGTATTCCAGCACCGCCGGGCCCGCCACGGCTTCGATCCGACGAACCCCTGAAGAAATACCCGTTTCCGAGATGATTTTAAACAGACCAATTTCGGCGGTATTTTTGACGTGGGTGCCACCGCAAAGCTCCATGGAGACCCCAGGGAAATCGACGACTCGCACCTCTGCGCCATACTTTTCCCCGAACATCGCCACCGCACCTTTAGCTTTGGCTTCAGCGATGGGCATCACCGCAATTTGACTATCGTGGGCTTCGGCAATCCAAGTATTGATCTGCGCTTCAATTTGGATCAATTCTTCGGCGGTTAAACCCCGGGGACAGTTAAAGTCAAAGCGGAGGCGATCAAAATCCACCAGGGAACCCGCCTGGGAAATGCCCTCATCGACAATATTTTTTAGGGCCGCCTGGAGTAAATGGGTGGCAGTGTGGTTCGCCTGGGCACGACGACGACAGGCCCGATTAATGGTGGCATTCACGGTATCATCCAGGTTTAAAGTCCCTCGCTCTACCTTGCCGTAGTGGACGAAAAAGCCTGATTCTTTCTGGACATCATTGATCCGAACCACGAGATTATCCCCGGAGAAATAACCGCGATCGCCAATTTGTCCCCCGGATTCCGCATAAAAAGGCGTTTGATCACAAATTAATTGCACCTCTGTGCCCGCCTCGGCGGTGTCAACCCGATGGCCCCCCACCAAGACCGCTTCAATCTTCACCTGGGATTGCAGTTCGCTGTAGCCCAAAAATTCCGTCGGGTGGATATGTTCAGCCAACTCATCAAGACTCCCTTGGACGGTGAGATCGATGGTTTCGTGGGCCGCTTTGGAGCGTTCTTGCTGCTTTTTCATCTCCACTTTGTAGCCTGTTTCATCGACGGTTAAACCGCTTTCTTCTGCGATCTCCTGGGTCAGTTCAAAGGGGAAACCAAAGGTATCAAACAAGGTAAAGGCATCAACCCCAGAAATTTGCTTGTCTTCCTTGGCAATGATTTCGGCGAGGAGTTTTTCACCCCGTTCGAGGGTCTTCAGGAAATTATTTTCTTCCCGTTCTAATTCCTGCTTAATAAACCCTTCCCGTTCTCGGGTATTGGGGTAGGCCGCTTCCGAAAGTTGAATCGCTGTTTCCGCCACCTGGTTAATGAAGTTACCATCGATGCCAATCAAACGACCATGGCGCACCACCCGCCGAATTAAGCGCCGCAATACATAACCCCGATCCGTATTGGAAGCCGTAATCCCGTCGGCAATCATCTGGACAACGGAACGCACATGATCCCCAATCACCTTCAGGGAGACCTTCGTTTTTTCATCAGCTTTTTCGTAGTGAATCCCGGCCAATTTTGCGGCGGTTGTCACAATGGGGAAAATCAGATCTGTTTCGTAATTGTTCGGTACCCGCTGGAGGATTTGGGCCATCCGTTCCAAGCCCATCCCCGTATCAATATTTTGCTTGGCGAGGGGCGTTAAATTGCCTTCTGCATCGCGGTTATATTGCATGAAAACGAGGTTGTAATACTCAATGAAGCGGCGATCATCTTCGAGATCAATCGCATCATCACCCAGTTCCGGTTTGAAGTCGTAGTACAGTTCCGAACAGGGGCCACAGGGGCCAGTGGGGCCAGATACCCAGAAGTTATCCTCTGCTCCCATGCGAATAATACGCTTCGGGCTCACACCGACTTGATCCCGCCAGATGGCAAAGGCTTCGTCATCTTCTTCAAACACACTGACGACGATATTCTTCGGGTCAATTTTAAAAACTTCTGTGGAAAGTTCCCAGGCCCAGGCGATCGCCTGCTCTTTGAAATAATCCCCAAAGCTAAAATTCCCCAACATCTCAAAAAAGGTATGGTGCCGGGCGGTGCGACCCACATTTTCGATGTCATTGGTGCGGATACATTTCTGGGAAGTGGTGGCCCGGGGGGCGGGGGGTTCCTGCTGTCCGAGGAAAATCGGCTTAAACGGTAACATCCCCGCAATGGTTAAAAGGACCGTGGGGTCTTCCGGCACAAGGGAAGCACTGGGGAGAATGGGGTGTTGCCGCTGGTGGAAAAACTCTAAAAATTTTGACCGGATTTCACTTCCGCTCAGGACAGGAGGCACACTAGACATAGGTTTTACAAAAAAATTCTTGCGCTACAAACTTTACTGTCTGTATTGTGACATTCTTTGTGGTGGATCCTTGGGTTTTCCCCAGCAAGAAGGCGATCTCCCCGTTAACTTTGACGCTTCCGAAAGGCGAGCGCCCAATACAGATTTTTATGAAAAGGTAGGTCGTAATTAAGCTGACTGCATTTCAGGATTTTGCTGACCTGCCTGGAGCCGCTTAATGATGGCGGACTTTTCCAACAATCCCACGAGGGTGCCGTTGGTCTGGGTCACTGCGAGGGCTTGTAACCCTTGACGTTCTAGCTTTTCGGCCACATCCAAGAGGGACAAATCTGATAGCACTTGATTCTCTGCTGGCACAGGTTTGATGAAAGCACCGACGCGTTCATGGGGCCATTCATTGGTCGGTACTGTTTTCAGCGCATCTACAGAGATTTCCCCGAGGAGTTGGCCCATTTCATCCTGCACCAAAAAGCGTTTCCATTGGTTACCGGAGCGGATCGCGGCATTTGCCAAATCCCGTAGGGTCAGATCTGCTGTGACGATGGGACTATCTTTTACAACTGCATCCGCCGCCGTCAAACCCGAAAGGGCCGATTGAATCGTGGCCGACTGGGCCGAACGTCCTGCATTTTGCAGCAGGAACCAACCAATGATCAGCGTCCAAAAACTACCCACATTGGAAAGACCGAGAATAGATAAGCCACCAAGAATCACCGCTGTCCAACCAATGAATTGTCCAACGCGACTCGCCCAAATGGTTCCGGTGAAACGATTCCCCGTCAGTTTCCAAACAATAGATTTGAGGACATTCCCCCCATCGAGGGGCAACCCCGGAATCATATTAAAGGTAGCCAAAATTAAGTTGATGTAAGCCAACAAACTGGCGATCGCCAAGGGCGGCCCACTGAGGATTCTGCTATCCGTTAAGAGAAATAGCGCGATAAATAATGCCAGACTCACAAGCGGCCCAGCAACGGCGATCCAGAAAGCACCACCAGGGGTTTTCGCCTCATCATCGAGATTTGCCAAACCTCCGAATAGGAACAGGGTAATGGAGTTGACCCCGATGCCTTGACGCATTGCCGCATAACTATGGCCCAACTCATGGAGCAACACCGAGGCAAATAGCATTAAGCCTGCGATGAAACCAAGGAATAAAGCACTGATCCCGAGGCTCGGGAACTGGGCCGCCAACCCACCACCAAAGTTTAGGGTGACCAGCACCAGGACAATAAACCAAGAAATATTGATGTAAAAGGGAATCCCAAATAAATTCCCCACACGAAAATTGCCGTTCATAAACTGAACCTCTCGAATCATTGCTGAGGCCAAAAAAGACTGACGATGGGCACTAATTAAAATCTTTTGTGGGATCTCATTGGTCGTATTGTAACGAATTGTAAAATCGTCTCCGGTGGTGAAAGCCGTCTTCTGAGGTTCGGTTCCTTCAAGACTCTCAGTTGTTGACAACATTAGTTCGGCCTCAAATCTTACCCAATACATTTTGTGATGGGCTGAGGAAAAGATAATTTGGCGGGAATTTCAAATTATATGCTAGGCCATATTGGCAACAGCTTCCTAATAGCAGTCCCAATAAGTATCTCCGAATAAATTGCCCAAGCCATAGCATTTTTAAGCTGCTGAACGATTTTTTCAAACCACATTTAAAAATTCCGATCATAGAGCCTTTTTCCATCCCGATCCCCCTCCTGGCAACTTCTCCCTGGCTGCACCATAGCGATTAACCCTGGCGTCAAGGCGATCGCCTCTTTACATATCCCATCTCCCCCCTGAAGCCTTACAATAGCGCTGTTACAGAAATTTTGATGCAAAATCTATGACCACTTGCCCTTTCACCCCTGAAGAAATCGCATCCGAAGGTATCAAGCCCGAAGAGTACGAAGAAATTGTCAGCCGTTTAGGTCGCCACCCCAACAAGGCGGAACTGGGGATGTTCGGTGTGATGTGGTCGGAACATTGTTGCTATAAAAACTCCCGTCCGCTGTTGTCTGGTTTTCCCACAGAAGGGAAGCGCGTCCTCGTGGGTCCCGGTGAAAATGCGGGCGTGGTCGATATGGGGGATGGTCTGCACCTCGCCTTTAAGATCGAATCCCATAACCACCCGTCGGCGATCGAACCCTTCCAAGGGGCAGCAACCGGGGTCGGCGGAATTCTCCGCGATATCTTTACGATGGGGGCGCGTCCTATTGCCCTGTTAAATTCCCTGCGCTTCGGAACCCTCGACAATGCCCAAACTCGTCGCATCTTCCAAGGAGTCATAGGGGGCATTTCACACTATGGTAACTGTGTGGGTGTGCCGACGGTGGGCGGTGAAGTCTATTTTGATAAAGCCTATTCTGGCAATCCCCTCGTCAATGCGATGGCATTAGGATTGATGGAAACTGAGGAAATTATTAAATCGGGAGCCTATGGCATTGGCAATCCGGTGTTATACGTCGGTTCAACCACGGGACGCGATGGCATGGGGGGCGCAAGTTTCGCCAGTGCGGAATTAACCGATGAATCCATGGACGATCGCCCTGCGGTTCAAGTTGGTGATCCCTTTACCGAGAAATCCCTGATTGAAGCCTGTCTCGAAGCCTTTAAAACGGGGGCAGTGGCGGCGGCACAGGATATGGGCGCGGCGGGTTTAACCTGTTCGACGGCGGAAATGGCGGCTAAAGGTGGGGTCGGTGTGTTGCTCGATCTCGATAAAATTCCGGTGCGAGAAACGGGCATGGTTCCCTATGAATATCTGCTCTCCGAATCCCAAGAACGGATGCTGTTTGTTGCCCATCAAGGACGGGAACAGGAGTTAATTGACATCTTCCATCGTTGGGGTTTACAGGCGGTTGTTGCGGGGGAAGTGATCGCGGAACCCATCGTCAAAATCATGTTTAAGGATGAAGTCGCGGCAGAAGTTCCGGCAACTGCGCTATCAGATAATACGCCCATTTATCATCGGGAGTTGATGGCAGAAGCTCCCGAATATGCACAGACCGCTTGGGCTTGGTCGGTGGATTCTTTGCCGAATTGTGATGGAAATGGCATCGCCGAAAAATCTTGGAATGAGATTTTATTAACCCTGTTAGATGTGCCAACGATCGCATCTAAAAAATGGATTTATCGCCAGTACGATCATCAAGTGCAAAACAATACGGTGATCTTTCCCGGTGGTGCAGATGCCGCTGTGGTGCGGGTTCGTCCGGTCAATGGTAAACCCGATGTTTCAACTATTGGTGTGGCTGCTTGTACCGATTGTAATCCCCGTTATGTGTATTTAAATCCGTTGGAAGGGGCAAAGGCGGCAGTCGCTGAAGCAGCTAGAAATTTAAGTTGTGTTGGTGCTGAACCCTTGGCAATTACTAATAATTTAAACTTTGGTAGTCCTGAAAAACCTGTGGGTTATTGGCAGTTGGCAAATGCTTGTAAAGGGATTGCTGAAGCTTGTCGGGAATTGGATACACCCGTTACTGGTGGCAATGTTTCCCTCTATAACGAAACCCTCGATAGTGATGGCAAACCGACCCCCATTTATCCGACTCCAGTTATCGGGATGGTGGGACGAGTTGAACATATTAACAAAGTCTGTGGTTT
>JAYKIK010000115.1:0-4152 GCA_035284725.1 Synechococcus sp. | reverse complement strand
CTCGGTTATGGCGGGCCCCATGCGGCGTATTTTGCGACGAAAACTGACTATCAACGGCAAATTCCGGGGCGGATCGTCGGTGTATCCAAGGATCGTCATGGTCAACCCGCATTACGTCTCGCGCTCCAAACCCGTGAACAACACATCCGACGGGATAAGGCGACGAGTAATATTTGTACGGCGCAGGTTCTCCTCGCAGTGATGGCTTCCATGTATGGGGTTTACCACGGGGCAGCGGGTCTGAAGGCGATCGCCACCCAAGTACATCAACACACAAAAATTCTGGCAACAGGCTTAGATAAACTCGGTTTTGCGGTGAATAGCGAACCCATTTTCGACACCCTTAAAATTCAAACGACGACAGAACAAGCCCAAGAGATTCGTGAACGCGCCGAGGCACAGGGCTATAATTTCCGTTATTTCGAGGATGGGGCGATCGGCATCAGTTGCGATGAAACCACCATTAGCGCAGACATTACGACCATTTGGGAGATTTTTAGTAATGCGGAAATTCCCTTTACCTATGCCCAACTCGCTCAGAATTTTGCACCAAACTTCCCTGAAAACCTGAGCCGAACCAGCGACTTTTTAACGGATCCCGTGTTCAATCGCTACCGTTCCGAAACCGAGTTACTGCGCTACATTCATCAGCTCCAGAGCAAAGATTTATCGCTGACCACCTCGATGATTCCGTTGGGTTCCTGCACCATGAAACTCAATGCCACAGCGGAAATGATGCCTGTCACATGGGCAAATTTCGGCAAAATCCATCCCTTTGCGCCCCGCAGCCAAACCCAAGGCTATCAACAAATGTGCGATCAGCTTGAAACTTGGTTAGCGGAGATCACCGGATTTGCAGGGGTTTCCCTCCAGCCCAATGCCGGATCGCAGGGGGAATATGCGGGGTTACAGGTGATTCGTCAGTACCACATCAAACGGGGAGACGCACACCGGAATATTTGTCTGATTCCCGAATCCGCCCACGGTACAAACCCAGCCAGTGCGGTAATGTGCGGCTTTAAGGTGATTCCGATTAAATGTTGCAGCAGTCAAGGCGACATCGACCTTGAGGATCTGCGTACCAAAGCGGAGAAATACCAAGACAATCTTGCGGCGTTAATGGTTACCTATCCCTCGACCCACGGCGTATTTGAGGTGGGCATCAAGGATATTTGCCAGATTATCCACGACAACGGCGGACAGGTGTACCTCGATGGCGCGAACATGAATGCGATGGTGGGCATTTGTCGTCCCGGCGATTTTGGTGCAGATGTCTGTCATTTGAATTTACATAAAACCTTTTGTATTCCCCACGGTGGCGGTGGCCCAGGGGTTGGCCCAATTGGTGTGGCGGCGCATTTGGTTCCCTATCTCCCGAAAACCGATTTAAACGGTAATTCAGATAATATCGGGCTAATTTCAGCGGCTCCTTTCGGTAGTGCCAGTATTCTGCCGATCTCTTGGATGTACATTGCCATGATGGGGACAGTGGGTTTAACCAAGGCGACCCAAACGGCGATCCTTAGTGCCAACTACATCGCCAAACGTTTGGATGAACATTATCCGGTGCTGTTTAAGGGAACGAATGGTTGCGTTGCCCATGAATGTATTATCGACCTGCGCGATCTGCGGAAATCAGCAGACATTACGGTCGAAGATGTCGCCAAACGGTTGATGGACTATGGTTTTCATGCCCCAACCATTTCTTGGCCGGTCGCTGGCACAATGATGATCGAACCGACGGAAAGTGAATCTTTGGAGGAGTTAGACCGTTTCTGTGAGGCGATGATCGCCATTCGGGAGGAAATCCGTCTGATTGAAGCGGGCAACATTTCTAAGGAAGATAATCCAGTAAAAAATGCGCCCCATACGGCGGAATCGGTGATTTGTGGTGACTGGACACATCCCTATTCCCGCGAGGTGGCGGCATACCCTGCCCCTTGGCTCAAACAACATAAATTCTGGGCGACAGTCGGACGGATTGATAATGCTTACGGTGATCGCCATTTGGTGTGTTCCTGTGAGGGGATGGAGGCATACCAAGAAGGTTAGTTGTTGCTGTTGGTCGGGGCTTGCTATGGTAAACCCCACTCTTTATTGATTATTTGATAGAGCGATCTCCTTTTGACTTGCGGATTTTGGCTGATTTAGAAAGCTTGAATCGCGAATAATTTTTAAATGATGCAAGGATCTAAATAATGTGTTTTTTGACAAAGTCAATGACCTGCTCTAGGCCCTCTTGGGTTTTTAAGTTCGTAAAGATAAAAGGCTTATCACTACGCATTTTCTTGGCATCCCGATCCATTACTGCTAAGTCTGCACCTACTGCTGGGGCGAGGTCGATTTTGTTAATGACCAGGAGATCGGATTTGGTGATACCGGGGCCACCTTTGCGGGGAATTTTGTCACCGGCTGCCACATCAATGACGTAAATGGTCAAGTCAACCAGCTCGGGGCTAAAGGTTGCAGCCAGATTGTCGCCTCCACTTTCAACGAACATCAGGGTGAGGGGCTGAAATTTTTCTTCGAGTTCGGCGATCGCCGCTAGGTTGAGGGACGCATCTTCACGGATCGCCGTGTGGGGACAGCCCCCTGTTTCAACGCCCATAATCCGTTCGGGGGGGAGGGCACCGGAGCGGGTGAGAAACTGAGCATCTTCTTTGGTATAGATGTCATTGGTGACGACGGCGATCGCATATTGATCCCGCAGGGCTTTGCAGAGGGCGTCTAGAAGAGCGGTTTTCCCTGAACCCACTGGCCCCGCAATGCCAACCCGTAATGCACTCATTATCTAATTCACTCCAAAATCACCACAAAATAATCATAGTCAGGGCGATCGCCTTTTGCGCTAAATCCCGCAGAATTTCTCGAAGGTCAAGGGGATCCGGAAGAGAAACAGTAGAATGGGGAACGGATTTTCGCGAAGGGAAATGTGTTTGTGGCAAGCGCGACGATGGATAACGTGGTTTTACGGCAAGTGCGGGTTTTGGATCCTGTGACCAATTTGGATCTGCATCAGGATGTATGGTTCAACAATGGCAAACTAGAGGCGATCGCCCCCCAACTGACGGAAATTCCGAGTGATGTTGAAATGATGGAAGCGGAGGATTTGATTCTCGCGCCCGGTTTAGTGGAGCTCTATAGTCACAGTAGTGAACCGGGTTATGAATCCCGCGAAACGTTGGTACAGTTGGCGCAGGGGGCGATCGCCGGCGGATTTACTCAGGTGGGGATTTTGCCGAATACTCAGCCCTGTCTCGATAACCTCGGTCAACTGAACAGTTTTCAGCAATTGGCAGACAATTTACCCCATCCCAAACCCCAGTTTTTACCTTGGGCGGCGATCACGAAAAAAGCTCAGGGGGAAACCCTCACGGAATTAGGCGAACTGCAAACGGCGACCATTGCGGGTTTTGCCGATGGATATGCCCTCAATAATTGGAATTTACTGCGTCGCACCCTCGAATATTTACGTCCCTACAACATCCCCATTGCCCTCTTCCCGAAAAATCTCGCGCTGCAAAATGGCGGCACAGCCCGTTACGGTAAAGCCAGCCTCGCCTATGGACTGGTGGAGGAATTAGTCTCCGTCGAAACCACGGCGATCGCCACAATCTGCGAACTGGTTGCGGAACTGCAAACCCCTGTCCATCTGATGCGCATTTCCACCGCCCGGGGTGTAGAACTCATTGCCGAAGCTAAAGAACGAGGTTTGCCGATTACTGCCAGCACGACCTGGATGCACCTCCTCTGGAATACCAAAGCCCTCAGCACCTACGATCCCAACCTACGCCTTGATCCCCCCCTCGGTAATCCCAGCGACCAAGAAGCCCTGATTTATGGCGTAAAAAATGGTGTCATCGAGGCGATCGCCATCGACCATCAACCCTACCTCTACGAAGAAAAAACCGTCAGTTTTGCCGAAGCCCCTGCTGGTGTGATTGGTTTAGAAATTGCCCTGCCGATCCTCTGGCAACATTTTGTCGTCTCCCAAGACTGGCAACCCCTCCAACTCTGGCAAGCCCTCAGCACCAATCCCCAAAAATGTTTAGGGCAGGAGATTAAGGCAATTGATCCTGAACATCCCCAAGCTTTAATCCTCTTTGACCCGAACAAAACATGGCAAGTCAATGCGGAAAATCTCCACTGTCC
>JAYKIK010000114.1:0-4249 GCA_035284725.1 Synechococcus sp. | reverse complement strand
CCAGGTCAAGCAGTTAATTATGACCCACTTTAGCCCCCGCTATATGCCGGGCAATAGTTTAACGTTAGATGATCTTTTGGCAGAGGCGAAAGCAATTTTCCCGAATACCATCATGGCCAAGGATTTTCTTTCCTACGGGATTCCGCGACGCCAGGATCCAGCGTGAGGGTTTACACCAACTACATCAACGTTAGGATACGGATTTTTGAGAGTTTTTCCGCCCCGATGCCTTCTATTTCCTGGAGCTCGAGCCAGCCTTCTTTAATGAGCTGGGCAAAGGTAAAAACCAGACTTTCTGGGCTGAAATCATATTTGCCGTCGAGGTAATGGCGGCGGGCGCTCAAAAAATCATTGAGTTGCCAAAGCTCACTCGGGTCCTGGGCGAGCGCTGCTTGTCGTTTCGCCTCTGCCATCACCGCTGCGATCTCTCGGCGGTAGGACAAATCAAAGGCTGCCTTGGCGATCGCTTCTTCTTGGCATGACCATTGGGTACTCGCAGTGGGCATCGTTAACATTGTTTTTTAAAAGCACGGGTTCAACTAATGGGCTTGATTATAATAAGTTATATGTTGAAAAGCCCGTCGAAATTCTCATAATCTCGCAACGGCGGGGTGATCGCCTATGGTTTAAAATCTTTTCAAATCAGTAAGGCTAAGCCTTTAGGGACTTTATTACAGTTTTGTTAAGAACGGCCACGACTCGGTAACTGGAACCAGGGTTTATGGGGTTGGCGGTGGTGTTCTCCATGGAAAACACCAAAATGATAACAACTCAAAAAGGACCAGGCGGCTAAAAGTAGCGAAGGTTTCGGAGTCCATACTGGCAGCGGGTTGCTTCTGCGGTGGGGTAAATAGGTGCCGAAAAAGAACAGTTGTAAAGAGCTAAAAAAGATCGGCAACAGATAAAACAGAAAAAAATTTCCGTAGGCTACCCAGCCGAGAAGGTTTAACGGTAAGGCGATCACCCCAAAAATGGCCACAAAACCCCAGAACTGCCCCCAGGACAAATATTTCCCCATAAAATGCCAATACCACCGTAGGGGATTGGGGTGCTGCCCGTCGTGGAAATCAGGGTCTCCGGGTTGGCCAGGGTAACGGTGGTGCTTGAAATGGTTACGGATAGAATTTCCATAGGATAGGCAGGCATATAGCCAGACACTCCAACGGCCCAGACGATGATTCCACCGGGGCAAACTCGGCCATAAATTACCATGCATCGCATCGTGGGCCAAAATAAATAATCCGGTATGGAAAAAGGTTCTAATGTAAATACCCACCACAATGGCAACCCAGGGAAGGAACGTGAGTGGCTGACCTAAGTAATACAAACCACTCCCTAGCCAGCCCGAAAAAATGGTGATCGCCCATAGCAATCCCAGCCTTTCATTGCGCTGCTTAACTCTCAAAATTTTGCCTCCAACCCTTTTATCCTGACAAAAAAACGCCCCCTAGGGACGTTTAGCAGCTAAATCGTTAACTATTGAGATGAATATCGATCATGCACACCATTCATCCCATACCAATTATTTCCGTACAAGATTGAGGAGTTCTTTGGCAGAGGCGAGTAAATCAACGGCGACAAAGAAAATTTTGCCTTCAGGATTGAGCAAGAAACGCCAGGCAACGTTCATCCCCACCTCTGCACCGAACCAAGGGGTTTGACAGGTGCCCGTCACTTTGATTTGGGTATAACCGTCATCGGTCGGTTCAACAATGCCTTTTTTGGGGTTTAACTTAAGGTTCTGGCATTCTTCTTGGAAGAAACGGAGAACCGCCTCTTTCCCGACGATGGGGCGCTGGAAGGGGGGCTGAAGTGCTCCATCCTCTGCAAATAACGCAATCAAAGCCGAAAAGTCATTGGCGTTGAGGTTGGTCATGTATTGGGTAATCGTCGGATTATCCACCCCTTCGATTTCGATCTTTTCCCGCTGGGCGATCTCTGTGGGGACAACCACAGGTTCGGCAACCCGCTTGTAACCTTCCATCTTGCTGGAATCAAAGCCCATATCAACCACGGCATTTCTGAGGACAGTGATTTGCTGACCAGGTTCAAGGCTGCGAATTGTATCTAAAACAGCAGAGGCATTGGCAGACAATTTGTAACCGGAAGGAATTGGGGCGACGGTCCCTTCTTCCATCCATTGACCGAGACGATACCAGAAGCCAAGCTTAATGTTGACAGACCAAGTCGCGTAGGTGCGATTGATGGGGGTATCAATGCGGTTCGCAAGATCACACATCACTTGGGCTTGATCCTTAAAAGAAAGCTGCTTAACTTGTGCGAGGGTCGACTCGGCAAACTGCATATTGGCGGCACCAGGCGCAGCAATGGTGATTGATTTGCCCATTTCAAGGTAAGCGAACCAAATCAGCGCAAGTTGATCTTCGGCACTCAGCTGACTAAAGCGTGCACTGGTGGCAGGCACAACGTCGGCAGCGAGGGTGCTAGGAAAAATGCTTCTTGCTGCGTCGAGGGTGTAAGGCATACAGATTACTCCGTGTCTATTTAAAATTCGTCCTTCAGTCAACGTTAGCACATGATTTTTAACAATTGTTTACAGTTCGTATAAGAATATGTTGGCCATGGCATTGGTTTTCATTAGGGGCGATCGCCTTTTTCCTGCAACTTCTGGGGCTGGACTGCCTACAATTGGAGTATTTCACGTGGAAAGAAAAAATCTATGGCAGAGCTTTTGGCGGACTATAAAAATCAATTAACGGATCTGATTCAACGGTATAAGAATCAAGTGGATTTTCTCTCCATTCGCCTTGAACAATCGGAGGGGAGTAGCATCCTGTTACGGTCTCATACAATCGAAACCCTCAGTGAAAGCACATCCCTTGGAGGTCAAGTGCGGGTTTGTCACAAAGGGGGTTGGGGCTTTGCGGCGTTTAATAATCTAGAAAACCTCAAACTCCAGATCGAAGAGGCGATCGCCGCCGCGATTTTAATTGGCGACGATGAAACCCTGTTAGCTCCCATCGACCCCATCCAAGCCGTTTGTCGTCTCCCCCTCACAGGCACTGACCCACGCCAAATACCCTTGCAGCGGAAAAAAGAATTGTGCGATCGCTACAGTGATCTTCTCCTCAGCCACAGCGGCAAAATTACCAGCACCCGAGTAAGCTATGGCGACAGTACCCAGCACATCCTCCTCGCCACCTCCGACGGAACCCTGATCGAGCAGTCCTGGGTCGATATGGAAATGCGGTTTTCCGCCACCGCCCGGGATGGAGAAACGGTACAAACCGGCCGTGAAACCACTGGCTCCCGTAAAGCCTACGAAGATTTAGAAAATTTAGACGAACAGGTGCGGGGGGCCGCCCGACGGGCCACCGATGCCCTTACCCTCCCCACCGTGAAAGGGGGAACCTACACCGTTATCATTGACCCCATTTTGACCGGCCTCTTTGTCCACGAGGCCTTTGGCCACCTTTCCGAAGCAGACATGGCCTACGAAAACCCCGACCTTCTTGAGACCATGAGCATGGGGCGACAATTCGGCAGCGAGGACTTGCAAATTTTTGACGGGGCAGCCCCAGAAGGCCATCGCGGGAGTTATTTATACGATGACGAAGGAGTGCCAGCCAGCACCACCCAACTGATCAAAGACGGTAAACTCGTCGGTCGGCTCCATTCCCGGGAAACCGCTGGCAAACTCGGCGAAAAACCCACCGGCAACGCCCGCTGTCTGAACTATCACTATCCCCCCATCGTCCGCATGACCAACACCTGGATCGAGCGGGGCAAAACCCCCCTTGCCGATTTACCCATAGACATTAAGGAGGGGGTCTACGCGAAAAACTGGCTCGGCGGCATGACCAATGGTGAAATGTTTACCTTTAGCGCTGGGGAAGCCTGGATGATCCGCGACGGCAAGATCGCAGAACCCGTCAAAGATGTCACCCTATCGGGCAATGTATTTAAAACATTAAAAAATATTGAGGCGATCGCCAACGATTTTTATTGGGACGAATCCGGCGGTTGCGGCAAGGGGGGCCAAAGCGGTCTACCCGTCGGCTGTGGGGGCCCCTCCCTGCGCATCCGTGATGTCGTCGTCGGCGGCGACACCTAAAAACATCCTCCCTTGAGGGAGGTGGTCGTAGACCGGAGGGTGCCATTCTCCCTTGAGGGAGGTGGTCGTAGACCGGAGGGTGTCTGGAGCTAGAGGGCTGTTCCTTGAGAAATGTACAAGTTGAATTTCCAAAATCCTTGTGCCACCATAAAAGAGTTCTACCGGATAAAACCT
>JAYKIK010000113.1:0-3383 GCA_035284725.1 Synechococcus sp. | reverse complement strand
AAAATCCTTGGCCATGATGGTATTCGGGAAAATTGCTTTCGCCTCTGCCAAAAGATCATCTAACGTTAAACTATTGCCCGGCATATAGCGGGGGCTAAAGTGGGTCATAATTAACTGCTTGACCTGGGCTAAAAGAGCAACTTGGGCGGCCATGGTTGAAGTGGAATGTAAGCGGTCGAAGGCCATTTCTGCATCCTGATGGGCAAAGGTTGCTTCGTGGATGAGTACATCGGCATCCTGGGCCAATTGCACCGCCGCATCACAAAAAACCGTGTCAGTGCAGTACACCATTTTGCGACCCATTTCTGGTTTACCACAGAGATCCGCACCGTTAATTTTGCGGCCATCTTCAAGGGTCACAATTTTGCCTTTTTTGAGGTCTCCGTAGATGGGGCCAGGGGGAATCCCTAATTTCTGGGCTTTTGCTAAATTAAATCTCCCGGGGCGATCTTTTTCAGAAACGCGATAACCAAAGGCCGTCACCCGATGTTTTAACGGTAGGCAGGTGACCTGAAACTCTTCATCTTCAAAAATTAAACCCGGTTTAACTAAATGCACCCGGAGGCGATCGCCAATGCGCATATAAGAGTACTTTTCGCAGGCCCGGAGATATTCCTCTAAACCGGGAGGGCCATAGATTTCTAGGGGATGGCCTGTGCCTGCTAAGCCCATACTGGCGATTAAACCCATCAGGCCAAAGATATGGTCGCCGTGCATGTGGGTGACGAAAATCCGGCTAATTTGCGAGGAACGGATCTCACTGCGTAATAGCTGGTGTTGAGTACCTTCCCCGCAGTCAAACAGCCAAGCCTCTGCCCGTTGTGGGAGTCGTAGGGCTACACTCGATACATTCCGCGCCCGGGTTGGTACCCCAGAACTGGTTCCTAAAAACGTGATTTCCATTCAGGCGATCGCCAATAATCTACACCCTACCCATCATAAATCCTCCCTCGAAGCAAAAACGTCAAAAAAAGTCATCCCTGGAGGGAGGTGGTCAATAGACTCACATCTTGCACCTAGTGATCTGAAGTTCAAGGCCTTGTCGCTCTAACAAGGGACGTTTGCGCTCAATATTAGCCAATAAGTAAGTTAACCAATACATCCATCCGCTAAGGCATATTCCAGGACAATGGCAGCGGCTTCTGCCCAATCCGGTAAGGCCCTGGGTATCTGTTGAGAGATAACCCCAATGGGCAAGGATAAAAGCAACCAGAGACAGGATAATCCAGCGCGATATTCCTAACAAAGTCTGTTAGCCAAAGCGATGCAGTCCAAAATGATACTTCGCTGGGGCGTGAGCAAGGATTTTCATGAGACTTGTTCTGTATAACTTTCACGCCTTTTTCTCTCATTTTCCTGGCCAAGGTACAAGATCTGAGTCTACCTTTAATTCTGGGTTTCCGCTCTCTGTTTTCTTGACAGGTTTGGCCCAAGAGAAGCAATTCCAACACTATCATCAAGTTTTCAATCGGGCGAGATGGTCAAGTCGTCATTGTCGCTGATAGTCGTTTTACCACCTGCGCTTTTGGGACTTTCCAGCATACCGGCCAACTGTTCCCCCCTCAAATGGCTTAGATTCTTTCAAACAGTAACTCACTGAGAACACTCCTCTAGAGGGGAGAATTATTGGTGATGGCGAGGGCGATCGCCGTTGGGAAAATGCGATGTTCTTGAACTTGGATGCGGGCATGGAGGGTTTCGGGGGTGTCGTCGGGCAAAATGGGCACCACCGCTTGCATAATAATGGCACCGCTGTCCACTTCCGGGCTGGCAAAATGCACCGAGCAACCCGTCACCTTGACGCCAGCCGCCAGGGCTTGTTCCACGGCACGAATCCCCTTAAAACTGGGCAATAAACTGGGATGAATGTTCAAAATTCGGTTTTCATAGCCGGTGAGTAAAACGTCCGTCACGATGCGCATCCAACCCGCCATAATCACCCATTCCACCCCATGCGATCGCAAACAATCTAAAATCGCTTGGTCACAAGCTTCCCGGGATGGAAAATCGCGGTGGTTAATCAGTTGAGTGCTGGTGCCAAATTTTGCGGCCCGTTCTAAAACCTTGGCTTTGGGGTTGTTATAGATCAGGACTGGAATTTCTGCGTTGAGTTGATTTTCAGCAATGGCCTGGGCGATCGCCCCGTAGTTACTGCCACTTCCGGAGGCCAATACCCCCAACTTTACGGGACGAGACAAGGGCACATCCGCCAGGGTAACAGGGGGGGAAATCAAAGCAGAATCTAGTGGCACATTACCCATCAATCGCGGCAATCCTTACAAGTACAACCACTAAGCATATCGGTTCCCTGGCCGAAAAGCAGATTTTTGCGGGCCAAGGGTGTCGCCTAAGCAGAGTCTTGATCCTCAAAGCGAATGATATCCTCATCCCCCAAAAATTCGCCATTTTGGATTTCAATCATCACCAGGTCAATGACCCCCGGATTTTCGACCCGGTGCCGGGTGTTCATCGGCACATAGGTGGATTGGCGGGCCGTGAGGATCTTCTCTTCGTCGTCGCAAATTACTTTGGCGGTGCCGGAAACCACGACCCAATGCTCGCTGCGGTGGTAGTGCATTTGGGTGCTGATGTGGTGGCCCGGTTTAATTTCAATGCGATTAATCCGGTAGTGATCGCCTTCTTCGAGGACAGTGACTTTTCCCCAGGGGGGTGTACGGGTTTCAGGCATGGTGAGAGGTTCAGGGGGATTAAAGATTATTTTAGAGGCTCAATGAGTCCCGAGGCGATCGCGCAGTTCCGTTTCACTAGCCCGGAACCCCACCAACACCGCGTGACCATCCCGCACAAATAACGGCCGCTTCAACAACATTGCATCTTCGGCAAAGGCGGTGATCCACTGGTCATCGCTCCAGGTTTTCTTTTCCTCTCCCAAGGCCCGGTAGGATTGCCCGGAAGTATTGCGCATCGGTTTACTGCCGAGATCACTCACCCAAGAGGCGATCTCCTTTTTGCTAGGAGCCTGTTCTTTGGTGTTGATAAATTCGTAGGCAATCTTTTCTATCTCCAACCATTGCAAGGCTTTTTTACAGGTGTTGCAGGTGGGAATACCGTAAACTTGGAGCATCATTTCTCTGATCAGACTAAAGTTCAGCAAAATTCATTATCTAATACAGGGTAACTATTCCCTTATTTGGCAGTGTTATAACAGTGGATATCCCGATCAAAAGAAAGCCCCCATGGTCATCGCCGAAGCACAATTCCCTCAACTCACCCCCGATGAATATCTCACTTGGGAGGAGGAACAAACTGAAAAATATGAATATATCGAGGGCCAAATTTATGCCATGGGGGGCGGCAACAAACACCATAGCCTTATTGCTGTGCGGCTTTCTAGCTTATTTTTTCATCATCTCGATGGTAGT
>JAYKIK010000112.1:0-6424 GCA_035284725.1 Synechococcus sp. | reverse complement strand
GAGCAACAGGATTGGAGTTAACCCACGTTAGTTTTACCGAAAAATTGACCAAGGCGATCGCCGCCCAAAATACCCTGTTAGTGGCGGGCCTCGACCCCAACCCCGAGATGTTGCCCCCAGACATGCCCACGGGGAATCTGCTGACCAACTTTGAAACCTGGTTATTGGAGATTATTGACCAGACCCAGGATTTGGTCTGTGCCTACAAACCCACCCTCGGTTTTTATCAAGCCTTGGGGGCACAGGGGATGCAGCTTCTGGAAACCATTCTGGCCCATATTCCGCCCCACATTCCTGTCATTCTCGATGCCAAGCATGCGGATCTGAACACCGGCAGTATTTTCGCCCAGGCGATCTTTGAAAGCTGGCAGGTGGATGCTGTCACCCTCAGCGCCTACCCGGGCCAAGACCATATCGCCCCGTTTTTGCTGTATCCCGATAAGGGAGTTTTCCTCCAGTGCCGCACCTCTAACCCGGGCGCCCGGCCAATCCAAGACTACCCTGAATCCCAAACTCCGTTTTATCTGCACCTGATCCAAGAAATTAAACAGTGGGGGACTCCCTCCGAACTCTTTTTGGAAATTGGCAGCGATCGCCCCGATGTGTTTCAGCAGGTACGTACTATCGCCCAGGAACGGTGGATCCTCGCCCGGAGTATTTGGCAGAAGAGCGAAAACCTCGAAGAAATTATCCACCAGGGTTTAAATTCCAACGGTTCTGGTCTCCTGATTCCCATTCCTAACGATGATCTTAGTCAGCGGCATTGTCGGATGGCGGTCGCAGGTCTACGGAAAAAAATTGAGGCCATTCGGCACCGCTATACCCCCCGTGATCTCCAGCCTGATTCCCCCCAGACCCCAGCGGCATTGGCAACAGCCCACCCCAAAACGGAATTGATTGTGCAGTTATTCGATGTGGGTTGTCTGCTCTTTGGGGAATATGTCCAGGCTTCGGGGGCAACGTTTTCCTATTACATCGACCTGCGCAAAATTATTTCCAACCCCCAGGTGTTTAACCAGGTACTCAATGCCTACGGGGTGATCGCCAAAAATCTCCAGTTCGACCGCATTGCTGGCATTCCCTACGGATCACTGCCCACCGCCACAGGACTCGCCCTAAGGTTGGACTACCCGATGATTTACCCCCGGAAGGAAGTGAAGGCCCACGGTACTAGACGGGTGATCGAAGGTCATTTTGAACCCGGGGAAACGATTCTGGTGGTAGATGATGTGCTGATCTCCGGCAAAAGTATTGTGGAAGGCGCCCAGAAACTCGAGTCTGCCGGCCTGGTCGTTAAAGATATGGTGGTGCTCATTGACCATGAGGGGGGCGTTAAGGATCGACTGAAAGCCCAGGGATACCAAGCCCACGCAATTTTAACCATCTCAGAGATCACAGAAACCTTATTTCAGGCGGGTCGCATTAACCAAGAACAGTATGCTTCACTGCGCCATAGCTAGGGCCCTTTTGGTATAAAAACCGGCCAGGGTGATGATTTTTGCCTAAAGTAGAGGGAAGTCTTTACTCACGACGAGCTCCATGGGATTACATCTGTTTGAACACCTGCAAATGGCGATCGCCACCCTACGCACCAACAAAATGCGCAGTGGTCTGACTATGCTCGGCATCATCATCGGGAATGCGTCGGTCATTGCCATGGTCGGCCTAGGACAGGGGGCGCAAAGGCTTGCCACAGAACAGTTTGAATCCCTTGGCTCCAACGTCTTATTTATCATTCCGGGCTCCCGTGCGGCCCAACGTACTACCTTTGATTTACCTAAAACCCTCGTCTGGGAAGATGCCAAGGCGATCGCCGCCCAGGTACCTAATGTTGTCGCCGTTGCCCCCCAGATTAATAGTCGCGGTTTAGTCACTTTTCGGGGGGTGAATAAAGACTCTCTCCTCCTGGGGATCACACCAGAAATTCTGGACGTGCGAGAATTTACCCTGGCCGCCGGGCGTTTTGTCACCAAGGACGATATGGAACGGACGAAACGGGTGGCAGTACTGGGTTCTGAAATTGCTACGGAATTGTTCCCTAATCTTGAGCCCGTGGGTCAAAAACTGCGGGTCAGAAATCTCACCTTTGATGTGGTGGGTGTCTTAGAGTCTAAGGGGGCATCCTTCGGTACAAACCAGGACAATGCTGTGTATATGCCCTTAACCACGATGTCCAGCCAGATCGTGGGGCGCACCTCTCCCTATGGCACAGAACTGACCTTTATTTCTGTTTCCAGCGAAAGTGAAGCACAAATGCGGGCGATGACCTTCCAGATCGAAAACTTGCTGCGATTGCGTCACAAGATCGTCGATGAGGATGATTTCAGCGTGGAAAGTCAACAGGATTTACTCGATGTGGCTAATACGATTACCGGGGCTTTAACAACAATGCTCGCGGCGATCGCCGGTATTTCTCTCCTCGTCGGCGGCATCGGCATCATGAATATTATGTTGGTATCCGTCACAGAACGTACGAAAGAAATTGGTCTCCGCAAGGCCCTGGGTGCCACAGACAACGATGTTTTGTATCAATTTCTCATTGAATCGGTGATTTTAGCGGGAATTGGCGGGGTTTTCGGCACTGGCCTCGGCTTAGGGGGGATTTTCCTGGCGAATGTGTTAACGCCCCTAGCCGCTCCTATTTCCGTAACGGCGATCGTGATGGCGGTGGGCGTTTCTGGGGGAATTGGTCTCTTTTTTGGAGTCTTCCCAGCCCGGCAAGCAGCAAGGCTGGATCCCATTGTGGCCCTCCGCACGGAGTAATCTTCGTAGCCTAAAAACGCTGGGCCGCAGAAAAACTGCAATCTGCTATAATTCATTAGCCAAAAATCCTTGGACGCATAGCTCAGTGGATAGAGCAACCGCCTTCTAAGCGGTCGGTCGCAGGTTCGAATCCTGCTGCGTCCGTTTCCTCCAGAAAAAAATATCGTCTATGGCACTGGTACACGGCACTTGGATTTTTCAGGCACAGCAATCCTACTTTTTCCTCTGGAATGAGGTATGGCGCAGTGAGTCCGAGGTGCAAGCACCCGCCTATCCCTTTGGAGGCGATCGCCAAAGTCTGGAAACCCAACTGGCTGGTTGCGGGGTTACGGTGCCGGAAAATGCCCAGTGGCTAGAAACGACTTTTTCCTTGCCCAGCACCAAAGGCACAAAAACTAAGCCAGCCATCCCTCTCCTATCCAATCAAACCCAAATTCCCGACCAAATCTGTTGGGCAGACTGGCAAATTTCAGGTTTAGCCCTCAATGCTCGCCAAACGGCAAGAATGCTGCAAGAGTTGCCCCCTACAGAAATGGCGATCGCCGGAGGATTACGCTTTTGGTGGCAGGTATGCCGCTGGAGTTTGGATCTGGTGGTGCGCCGTAAATTTATTCCCCACATCACTCCGTTAGGGACGGGGGAGTATCTCGCAACTTGGATCCCTCTCCTTGATAGCGTGACGGAACAGCAGCGGTTCGCCCAGTTTTTGGGGCAGATGCCCGGCATTTGCGCCGGCAATCAGGAACCGGCCCGGGTACTGCTGAGTTTTTTAACGGCGATGGTCGATGCCCAGGTGCGCCCCCATGCGAAGCCCCTGCAAAATTTCCCGAAAACCGCCGTTGTTTTACCCTGGTGCGATCGCCTGTCTAAGGCCAAAGCCACCTTTGAGGATATCCCCCGGCAACTGCGCCATGCCTACGAAAATTGGACGTTTCCCCTGCGGGAATATTTAGTCGAACCGCCGGACTTTGTTCCCAATCAGCCTCTATTTCGCACTTGTTTTGAGCTTTTACCTCCCAAGGGTGATCATGAATCTTGGCAGTTGTGTTATGGCCTTCAGGCCTTGGGTAATGTCCAGGAAATTGTCACAGCGGCCCGGGTTTGGCAAGACCCCCAGCAACCCCAGGAAATTTTGTTAAAGGGTCTCGGCATTGCTGCCCGGTTGTATGGTCCCATTGGTGAGAGCTTAGATGGCCCCCAGCCCTGTGATTGTGACCTCGATGCGATCCAGGCCTATGAGTTTATCCGTTCCGTGACCTGGCAGCTGCGGGATAAAGGCTTAGGGGTGTTGCTCCCGGCGGGCCTGGAAGCAGGGACAACTGAGGTGCGCCTCGGGATTAAAATTACGGCCCGGGTTAAGGATGAAAGTCGCTTAAATCTCCGGAGTCTGTTGCAATACAAGTTGGATGTGGCGGTGGGGGAAACGACTCTCAGTGCGAAGGAATTTCAGGATTTACTGGCTCGGCGATCGCCTTTGGTGGAAGTCAACGGTCAATGGTTAGCACTGCAACCGACGGATGTGCGGGCGGCCCAGGCCATTTACCAAACAAAGATCGATGAACAACCCCTGCGGGTGGAGGATGCGTTACGGTTGGGGGCAGAACCGGGTCAGGTGTTTGCCAAGTTGCCGGTAGTCGGTTTTGAGGCGTCGGGGGCACTGCGGGAACTTCTCGATCACCTCACGAATAATGAAGCCCTGCAATTAGTTGATCCGCCCGAATCCCTCCAGGGAACCCTTCGTCCCTACCAGCACAAGGGGATGAGTTGGCTAAGTTTCTTACAAAAGTGGGGGCTGGGGGCTTGTCTCGCCGATGACATGGGCCTCGGGAAAACGATCCAGGCGATCGCCTTTTTGTTAACCCTTCAGGAAAATCAGAGATTAACCCGACCGGTGCTTTTGGTCTGTCCCACCTCCGTGGTGAGTAATTGGGAACGGGAAATCCATAAATTTGCCCCCAGCCTGAAAACCCTGATTCACCATGGCGATCGCCGGGCCAAGGGAAAAACGTTTGCCAGTACAGCCCAAAAATATAACGTGATCCTGACCAGCTACACCCTCGTTTTTCGGGATCAAAAGGAGCTCGCAACGGTTTCCTGGCAAGGGATTATCCTCGATGAAGCCCAAAATATTAAAAATCCCCAGGCGAAACAATCCCAGGCGGTGCGGGCTCTCGATGCTGGTTTCCGCATTGCCCTGACAGGGACACCAGTGGAAAATCGCCTCCGGGAACTGTGGTCTATTCTCGATTTTCTGAACCCTAATTTCCTCGGTACCCAGCAATTCTTTCAGCGTCGTTTTGCCATGCCCATCGAGAAATATGGTGATCGCCAAACCCTCCAGAGTCTCCGCAAACTCACCCAGCCCTTTATCTTGCGCCGTTTAAAAACCGATCAGACCATCATCCAAGACCTGCCTGAAAAACAGGAAATGGAGGTTTTTTGTAGCCTTTCCAATGACCAGGCCAATCTTTACCAAAAGCTGGTGGATGAATCCCTGGTGGACATCGAAAATACCGAAGGCATTAAACGCCGTGGCCTGATTCTCACCCTCCTATTGCGTCTGAAGCAGTTGTGTAATCATCCGGTCTTGCTCCACAGTAAGCCCCAAATCGGGAAAAATTTTGCCCCCCGCTCCGGTAAATTACTGCGCCTAGAGGAAATGCTCGAGGAACTGATCTCCGAAGGCGATCGCGCGTTGATCTTCACCCAATTTTCCGAGTGGGGGAAACTGCTCCAACCCTACCTCCAGGAACGACTGGGTCAGGAAGTGATCTTTCTCTACGGCGCAACGAAGCGGGAAGCCAGACAACAGATGTGCGATCGCTTCCAAAATGATCCCAACGGGCCGCCGATTTTTATCCTCTCCCTTAAGGCCGGCGGCACCGGTTTAAACCTCACCCGGGCCAACCATGTGTTCCATGTGGATCGTTGGTGGAACCCCGCCGTAGAAGATCAAGCCACCGACCGCGCCTTCCGCATTGGTCAAAAACAAAATGTCCAAGTCCATAAGTTCATTAGCACTGGCACCCTGGAGGAAAAAATCAGCGCGATGATCGCCAGTAAAAAGGACCTCGCCGAACAAACCGTCGACACCGGTGAAAACTGGCTAACGGAACTGGATACCAATCAACTGCGGGATTTACTGCTGTTAGAGCGCGATCGCCTCATGGACGAGTAATCCAGAGGGATTCTCCCCGAAGCGTATAATAGGAAGGCTAAACACCCAACCCAAAGAGAGATTCCACCTCGTATGCAAATGCAAAAACGTAGTTCCTTTGACTCTGCTGAAATTATGCACCGGGCCGAAGACCTCATGCAGGCCGCCTCTAACCGTTATCGCATCACAGTACAGGTGGCCCAGCGGGCAAAACGTCGCCGTTACGAAGAATTTGATGCCGTTGAAGATCCCCTCATGAAGCCGCCGATCCGTGCCATTATTGAAATGTCTGATGAACTGACCCAACCGGAAATCATTGGCGAATAGGGAACATCGCTCTGACTCCCTTCGAGAACCTTCCTCTGGCTCCCCATCATGGCTACTGTGTACACACAAGTAGGGTGAACTAAAATGGAGGAGTCGAGAGGCAGGAAATTCCAATGGATAATCCAATCCTGATTCACGCTACACAAATGAGCGGCAGCTCCTTTGGCGACCCTCGCC